>JAAGZO010000967.1 GCA_024206195.1 bacterium
ACAGTTCCTGGAGGCAACCGTCAGCTGTCTCCTGGGCAGACGTTAACGTTAAAGAACTTTTAAAGAGCACGATTAGGAGGCGACTATTCTTAGCCCTGCCAATCCTAACAGTGACTAAGAAACAGCATAAAGATTGACTCGATATTACAATATCAATATCAATAACAATGAACATAATGCATATATCAATATCAATCTAATATAATAAAAGATTACTGGAGCGCGCGACTGCTTTTGCAGCCTCTGACTCGCAGCTCAGAAAAACAGCTCCACACGAAACTAATAACAGGCTCGCACCCAGATGAAACAATCGATACTGTCTGGAGCTACAACATGTCACGTATCAAATACACAGGCAACACAGCTCTAAAACTACTGCAGCGTTCGCGTATGAAAACAGAGTAAAATGCATACAGAAAGCAAACGATAAAGAAAACAAGGCAAATGTCGCCTATATTACACGGAAGTTGAACCGATTATCTAACAAGTGTAGAAGGAAAAAAGAAAGAAAAAGGAAAGAACTTTAAATTCTGGGTGAAACGCCTAGTACCGCTCCCCTTGAAATTTC
>JAAGZO010000968.1 GCA_024206195.1 bacterium
CCTGAGCGTGCCATAACTGGCGTTCTAGCCAACATTGCTGTTGAAACAGGGTACACCTATGACTACACTAAAAAGCAGGACAATGGACCCGGATATGGACTCTTCCAGTTTGACTTTCAAAAGCCATACTATTTTAAATTCTTAGAGAAGGAAGGGTTAGAGGACTCAGCTGAATCACAAGTTAGATTCATGGCTGATGCTGTATACAATGATAACTATGATGCTAAAGGAAAGTATACAGGAGCATTAGAGTTAGGAGGACCTGCGAGGAAAGCCATACGGAAGTCTTTTGATGAGGGGTCTACTGCTGATATTACTAAGACTTTTTCTCAGCAATATGAGAAGCCTAGTAAGCCTAACATGAAAGATAGGTTAAAATCAGCAGAAGAATTAGATAGGTTTAAAGGGTTGTTTACAAATCCTTTATCACTTCCATAAGTTTAACTAGGTTAACTAGCTGTAACTTACTTGCATTATTGTCACCACCCATTACACTTTTCTTAGGTAACTTAGGTAGGATTTCTTTTAATTTATCTACAGGAAACACAAGGCTACATATTAACTCGTTGTTAATTGTTAGATTGTGTACCCACATGTCAGCTTCGGTAGCTTCAATACCACTAGGCTTACCATAGCTTTGGCTTTCAATACAGATGTTACCTGTCTGTGCCCATCTGTCACGTTCTGTCTTTACTTCACAAGTCTTAGCACCAGAGAACATTTCATCAATGTATTTCTCCCACTGCTGTCCAAAGGACAAGTCAATATCAAACTTCTTTAATTCTTTTATATCTGTGCTTTTGTTTAAAGGCATAATCTTTCCTTTTAAA
>JAAGZO010000969.1 GCA_024206195.1 bacterium
GCCTTGGTCTTGCCCTCTCTTCGCACAAGCAAAAGATTGTCTTTGAGCAGGACAGAGGCGCTGGAGGATTGGATGACTTTTGTAATGACTTTTGTAATTAAGGTAACCGAAGGTTTGACTGTTTATTTAACTGTGGCCTGCTCAGTTTCGCTGACAAGATTGGGTCAGGTATTGTTGCAGACTAGCATTGTATGTGACATGTCGTGTTGAGTGTTTAGCATTGCCAGTGACAACTCCGACAGGTACGCGACGCCGGTATGACTCCGCACCACTCATTGGCATCGTCGCTCGCTGTGCAATGCAATCTAGTTTTCTCCACCCTAAGCTGACGTTTCTAAATTCCATCAAAGTTGGTCAGTGTTTTTGCTATTCGTTCTGTTTTGCACAAACTTGTTCTTACCGATTGTAAACGTACAACTCTCTGCCGACATCGTCAGTGTGACCATGACTTATCTCTATCTTGCCCTTTCTGCCAATATCTTGCCCTATCTTGCCCTTTCTGCAAATTTCTACTACTATTTACTGCAACTGAAAGCTGACCTGCCATAGATCTCCAATAAAATTAATTGTGAAAACAAGCCATTCAGGATTCCAAATATAAAAGTATAGGTACACCCATCTAATATAATGAATACATTCGGTAAATATGAGCTAACCAGACAATAGACACAAAAGACAAAATTGGACTTCCAGTTTGCAGGTTGTTTCAATGTTAGTAAGTTCAATTTTTGACTAGAGATTAAGTTGAAAAATGCTTATTACCTATTGTGTTTTTACAACCATACATGAGTACGTAGTGTGATGGCATTCAACAAAATATTGCTAGTACTCTAAGATGAAGATACCTATTTCTAAAATCAAAAAACTACCACAGGCCCAAAATAAGCGGTTTCACTGCATTTACTACATTGCTGTCATTGCACTTGCCAAAGGTTTATACACGTCTCTACCCATATACAGTAGCCACATGTGCACATATAGAAATACATACATATATATTAGAATTATATTAGATTTATAGTAGAATTTAATTCTAATATAGTAGTAATAGAATTAGAATTGCAGCCCTGTGGTCATAGTAGAATAGAATTATAAATAGAATAAAATTTGAAGCCCC
>JAAGZO010000970.1 GCA_024206195.1 bacterium
AGAATTGCTTGAGAAATCAAGGTCAAAGCGGATCCTGTATCTATTAATGCTACTAGGACCTTATCCATTATTGTTAACTTGGTATAAGCTTGGCCTTCTAACGCACAAACAGGCGGGTTATCAGGAGGTTGAGCAGCAACTATAATTGACCCAATAACAGCAAGAAGAGTGGCATGAATCGAAAAATGAGAAACAATAACTGCTATTATCAACAAGAATAAATATGTACTACCTATAATTTGTATAGGAACTCTGTCTAAAAACTGGAAAAATTCAGACGGTAATTTCTCCACGGTACAGTCAGATTCAGGTTGACATTCTGGCGGATCAATCTCAATCCTAACCTTAGGTTTAGATGAAGGTTTATAGACAAAATCGATAGATCTGGTAACAGATTGTCATTTCCAAGGTCTTCAAAATAAGACCCAAATAAATAATACAACTACTAACCCTACGAGGACAAAAAGCAAGATTGACAACAAAGAAAATAACTCATCAATCCGATATTCGGAACTA
>JAAGZO010000971.1 GCA_024206195.1 bacterium
ACAACTACTGTACAAGGTTATTTCTTCAACAACAAGAACAACATATTATAACTGACTAGGGCGCTGTTGTTGAGTTTGCATTTATTGCTCGAATGCAAACTACCGATCAGCCCCCACTAGCACATCACGAACCTGCTCTCCTACATCATTTGAAATAAGTTCTTTAATAGGAATGGAAACTGAGGCAGCCCGGGGTTGATCCTGAGCCGTCTCGGTTACAATAGGTTGTTCAATAATATGATGCACAGGCGAAGGAGTGCCTGGCTTTTTAAGAACAGATGAGAACAACGGAACACCTTTATCGGTTTGAAAATCGAGTAGGCGATTAGTTTGCTGAGCTGTGACAATAGCCCAGCTGTTCTCAATTCCTTCTCTGGTCTTCTTTTGTTCTGGCGTCTCTTCTTCCTCCTCAAATTCTTTATCTTCTTGTTCTGAATGGTCAGCCATTTCTTGATGAGTTCTTTGGAGTCTTTGGTTTATGACTCTCAACATTTTCTTTATGACGTTTTCATCTCGTGATTTGTTCATTGATTCTGCAACCATCATGATTGATGCAGTGCAGTTATCAATTAACAATCCGTTGTCCAACGTATAAGGTCGATTTTTAAAATGAGCTTCCAAATAGTCTGATAAAGTTTGTTGCGAATCTTCCCAAACTTGAGCATACTTCGATTCCGGGACATACTGATCACTAGGATCATATTTCGGAGCAAAAGACATAAATGAGCAAA
>JAAGZO010000972.1 GCA_024206195.1 bacterium
AAGAAGATTGCAGAGAAGATCGCAGATGCGTTCGGAGCAAGATTTGATTTCTCATTGTTCTTAGTGTAATTAGTGCGAATCGACTCCCTTATTCTCTTTTCTGTGTAAACACGAAGGTCTCATCTCATTACACTCTTGTTAGAGTATGTGTGAGCTGGGGACCAGCGTTTTACAAGGAAGGGGATGTTGGGAGAGAAATATTCGCAGTAGTAGTAATTCTGTTTTTGTTCACTTTTGTATTAGCACTAGTGCTACGGTATTGCTTGTTTTCTTTTTAGGAGTACACTTGATTGAACTTAACAAACGGCCAAAATATTATATTAGAATCAATAAGAAGTTGTCGAGCGTACGTCGCTACTGAGCGGTCGTGTCAGGGTTCATTGTTGCATTGCTTGATGTCTAGCCTAACTCTCTAGTAAAAGGTGGCAAGTAAACTTTCGTTGAGAATCTGGATGATACCTTTCTCTTCAGAAGAGTTCCACTCCTTATTTTGGTGAATAAGATGCTAGGAAACGGCTTTCTCTTTTCATTGGATTCCGTGCACAGATTCAATTAAGGGAGGAGTCAAACTATCCTGCTCCAACACAAGAACTGAAATCAGACTACATACGAAACGAAGTCGAGCCGGTGCTACAAAAATCCACTACACGCTCAATCGTTGGTTGCTTATAATACCACTGACTTGT
>JAAGZO010000101.1 GCA_024206195.1 bacterium
CCAACTTGGCGAGGATTATAAAGAATTTTTAGCAGACGCTGCTGACAGGCCTTTAAAGAGAATGGGAAAACCTGAAGAGATTGCCAGGGGTGCATTATTCCTTGCATCTGACGATTCATCTTTTGTTACGGGAACAGCGCTAGTTGTCGATGGTGGCGGAATTGCATAGATTGAGGATAAAAGTTTAGTCAAAGGAGTTAAGAATGGGAAAATTAGAAAATAGAGTAGCATTAGTGACAGGAGGAGCATCTGGAATTGGTGCTGCTATCGCAGAGCGGTTTTTGGCAGAAGACGCCAAAGTGGTAGTTATCGATAGAGATGAAAAAAGTCTTGAAACAATAAAGGAAACTCTACCTGAACTATCTCTTACAATATCTACAGATGTTTCAGATGTGTCAGCAGTAAAAAATGCTTTTAAACTAATGGAAGAAGCCAATTTGCTGCCGGATGTCCTTGCAAATAATGCAGGCATTAGTATTCGTCATGATTTCCTGGATATTACTCCTGAAGAATGGCAGAATGTCATTAATATAAATCTAAACGGTGTCTTCTATGTCGCACAGGAAGCCGCAAAAGCAATGCAGAAAATGGGTGGAGGTGTGATTATTAATATGGGATCAACAAATGGAATAGCAGGATATCCGTATTATATTGATTACAATGCATCCAAGGCGGGCGTTATTGAACTAACAAGGTCAATGGCACTAGAACTCGCGCCTGATATCCGTGTTAATACGATTTGTCCAGGTTATATTCTAACACCTATGCAGGAAGCGGAATACACTCCAGAAATGCTTGCGGAATGTATTAGGAAGACTCCACTGAAAAGACTTGGAAAACCCGAAGAAGTAGCAGCACTATATGCATTCTTGGCTTCAGACGAAGCCTCCTGGATAACAGGTCAGCAGTTTGTGATCGACGGTGGAGAACTAGCCGGTGGATTGGCAAGCAGGTAACAGATATGTCGTATCGTGCTCCCGAAGCAATTCCGGAGCACGAATAAAACTTTTGTTACGGGATTATCTTTTTGTATCTATATCGGGCATTCTTAGTATACCTCTGTCAGGCATAATTCCAAGTTTGCCGGCAGTGGAAATAAGTGGTTGTAATTTATCTATCGTCTGCATAAAAAGGCTATTTCCAGTATCGTATCGTGATAAGAAGTCAAAGTTCAGAAATAGTTCAACAAGTGTTTTCTCCTTGGGATAGACTATCAGCTTCACGGGAGCACTGTCACGCAATCCAGCTTCGTCTCTTGCAAGTGCAAGGGCCTCAGGGAAGCCGCCAATCTCATCAACCAGTCCTTTTTCCAGTGCCTGTGATCCTGTCCAGACACGTCCGCCTGCATTCGGGAGCACATCATTGATGTCCAGATTTCTTCCAGATGCCACCTTGGTTGTGAAATCCTCATAAATGCTGTCAAGTCCTTCCTGGAATTTAATACGCTGTTGCGGTGAAAACTCTTTTAAAAGTGAAAATGCATCTGAGTTGGAATTAGTGCTGTATGAATCCCAGCTAATGCCCAGTTTGGGCCAGAAGTCCTTGAGTACAGGTTTGATTGCATAAACTCCTATTGAACCTGTTAATGTGCCTGGTCTGGCTATAATCTTGCTGGCATTCACTGCTACATAGTAACCGCCTGATGCCCCAACATCTCCTATAGATGCGATCACGGGTATACCGCTGTTAACTGCGTTTTCCACTTCTCTTCGAATTATATCAGAGGCTATATGAGATCCTCCGGGACTGTCAATTCTGAAGATGATTGCCTTTACTTCATTTTTTATCGCTGTGCGAAATGCTCCCGCAATTGTGTGTGCTCCCATTATTTCACCGATATAAACCGGATCATATCCGCTCTTACCAGGCATAATAGTCCCGGTTCCATAAATCAATCCTATCTTCTCTCCGAAATCATTTGGGCTTCCGGCTCCTTCAAAATAAGTAGCCAGGTTAAAAAGTTTTGCTCTTGAACGGGTTCTATTTCTTAAAAGAGTAATGACTTCATCTCTATATGAAAGGTTATCTACAAGCCTGTTGTCCAGAGCACTTTGTGATAAAAAAGGTCCGTTATCTACTATGTTCATTAAAGCATCTTTCTCTA
>JAAGZO010000973.1 GCA_024206195.1 bacterium
ATAATTTTGCCTACTACCCGATGCCTAACGCGGCCCTGCCACTTTATTACAGAGAAAAAGATCTCTACGATTCATCCCGAATAACAATTCTTCTTGAGGAAGAAATATATGCTGACGTCAACTTTTTGGGATTGAACATCGCGGAAGGATACGGTCTTCTTCAGCTCATGGATTTAAATGATAGACCAAATTCGCGCGATATTGTTATTTATGAAGCCCTTCCCAATGAGTTATCCCGTGTCGGTGGGATAATAACAACGGTACCGCAAACACCACTCTCACATGTGAACCTGCGCGCAATCCAGGACAACGTGCCTAATGCTTATATTGAGGGGGCTCTTGAAGATGAGACGATCGTCTCATTAATAGGGAAATATGTTTATTTTAAGGTTAATACAGATGGGTACGGAATACGGGAGGCGACGCTGGCAGAAGTTGAGGCTCACTATGCGGATTTGCGTCCTATAGAGCCGCAGACTCCCGTACGCAATTTGTCCCTGACATCAATTACGGCACTCAATGATATCGGTTTTGAACAATGGTCCAGTTTTGGAGTTAAGGCTGCTAACCTTGCGACCTTACGTTCGTTTGGATTTCCGGAAGGTACGATTCCTGATGGTTTTGGAATTCCATTCTACTTCTATGACGAATTTATGAAGTTTAATGGATTTTACGATCAACTTGAAGATATGCTCGCTGATTCTGAGTTCATGGACGATTACAATGTACAAGAAGAAATGTTGTCCGAGTTCCGAGAGACAATCAAGGACGGAAATATGCCGGACTGGATGTGGAATGAGCTCACAGTATTGCAAAATTCATTTCCCGTTGGAACATCTATCCGATGCAGATCCAGCACCAATAATGAAGATTTGCCAAATTTCAGTGGAGCCGGATTATATGATTCAAAGACGCAGCATCCTGACGAGGGGCATATATCAAAGTCCATCAAACAGGTGTTTGCCAGCATGTGGAACTTTCGCGCATTTGATGAAAGGCAATTCTATCGAATTGATCATCTTGCGTCCGCAATGGGAGTATTAGTTCATCCCAACTTTTCTAATGAAAAAGCAAATGGAGTTGGTGTAACTACAGATCCTATTTACCTGACAGAGGATTACTATTACCTCAATACACAATTAGGCGAAGACCTTGTGACTAATCCGGAATCGCTCTCCATTCCGGAAGAAATCCTTTTGTCAGCAACAGCAGGGGATTATACTATTGTGCGTCCATCAAATTTAGTTCAGAGTGGTGAGCAGATAATGTCGGATTATCATCTTAATGAACTGAGAACCTATCTCCGGACTATCCAGGATGAATTCAGTGTTCTTTACGGAGCAGAATCCCGTGATGATTTCGCTATGGAAATAGAATACAAGATTACAAGTGAAGACAAGCTTGCCATTAAGCAGGCTCGTCCATGGGTTGTAGCTTCTGATGAAGGAATCATTACCGGAATTGATCAGTCAGACAGTATTGTTCCAAGTATTTTTGCCTTAAAGCAAAACTATCCGAATCCGTTCAATGCAACTACAAAAATCGATTTCAGTCTTCCTAAAACAACTTTGGTTACACTGACTATTTATAATATTCTAGGGCAAAAGGTAAAAACACTCGTTCATGCTGTCAAATCTTCTGGAGATTACTCCGTTGTTTGGGACGGTGCAGATGCATATGGTATGAATGTTTCTTCCGGAGTGTACATATATCGATTGGCAACAAATTCAGGATTCATACAATCAGAGAAAATGATTCTGCTTAAATAAATGATACTTCTAAGGAGGGTTTGTTTAAAATATAAAGGATATTTAGAAATTTCAAAATGAGTGGTTATTAATTATTTTCTCTGAAAATATTAAGGTGAACATGTAATTTAACTGTGTTATTTTATCTACGTGTTGACACTTTGTAAAAAAGTGAGTTATTAATCAACAAGGGATAGGCTAGCCTATCCCTTGAGAATCGCTTGCAAATTTATCGACACTTTTGTATTGTTTTGTTGCAAAACCAAACATACGGAGGTGCCGATGAGAAGCGATAATCAAATGTACTTTGACAGACAGCATATATTCAAGTATTATTTTAAAAATCGTCCCAGTGTTACGGAGTTGTGCAAGTTATTCAATCGTTCGCGCACGTGGTTTTACAAATGGAAGCGTCGTTATATTGAATATGGAGATATAGGATTAATGAATGTAATCCGTTCTTCGCCTGCCCAGCCGAACCAAACGCCATTGGACATTGAGATGAAGATATTAGACTTCATAGAAGATCATCCTTCATGCGGGCCTGTAAGTATCTCTAATCAGCTCAATAGAAACAAGGTGAATGTTAAACCGTCAGCAGTTTATAACATATTGAAAAGACATAAGTTAAATATCCATAAGCAGCGCCTTGAACACATGAGAGTCAGAAAAGGTATTGTAAGTACAATAAGTGATCTTCAACGGGCTAAAGAACAAGCTAAGAGACGTTCACTCGATACAAGGTATCCCGGTCATATAGTCGGCATGGATGTCTTCTATGTAGGTACTCTCAAAGGTGTAGGACGTATCTTCCAGATTACCGGAATAGATACGTACTCATCTTATACCTGGGCTAAGCTGTATACGGATAAATCAGCTTTATCCGCATGTGACTTTATGATCCATGTTTATAACAATAGCCAGGATATTCCAATACATTCAGTGCTTACTGATAACGGACTTGAGTTTACTACGCATCATAAGTCTAAAAATCACTGCTTCGAAAGACTGCTGAAAATACTTAATATCAAGCACAGGTTGACGAAAGTAAGGCATCCATGGACTAACGGAGCTTGCGAACGGGTACAAAGAACCATACTCGAAGAATTCTATCAAGTAGCTTTCAGAACTAAAATATATGAATCCATAGATCGGCTTAACGATGAATTACAGAAATACTTGAATAAATATAATTATCAAAGAACACATCAGGGTAAAAGAACAATGGGAAATATCACTGCGGCTCTTTACCTATTACATAATAAATCAGCTTAAATTATTAACTTAGGTGTAAACACCTTGACAAAACAGTACAAATAATAGTATATATTCAATCAATTATTTAAACAAATCACTTTAATGAAATCAAAAATCTGTAACTACTGGAAATAAGGAAATTAAATGAAACAAAGAATATCTAGATTCTTAAAACATGCTCTACTCACAATACTAATATTAGCAACAGTAATTATAGGAATAGGTTATTTCATGGGTGCGTCAGCACATTTTGGTGACAATCCCCTGGCTATGACTTTGAATAATGAAGGACCGTATATTTTCTTTGAAAATGACAGCGTTTTAAATGTAAACTATATTAAGGGAAACACAGATAATGGATTTACGTTGACAAAAGAGTTTATCCGGTTGATTCATTAGTTTCCATTACATGTTTCAATCAACTGGACCAAACAAGTTTCGATTTTCAAATCAAAACTGACTTCAAGACACCAAATAGTATATACAATGACGGCAACAAGATTTTAGCAATATCTGATATTGAAGGGAA
>JAAGZO010000974.1 GCA_024206195.1 bacterium
AAAGATCTGAAGATTTTGAAGAGTCTATTAAAAGGGGAAAGGCTCGAGGGTTGGCTCAAGTAACAAATGCGCTTTTTGAATCGGCAACTGAAAAAAATTCAGTCGTGGCCCAAATTTTCTATTTGAAAAACCAAGATCCATCCATATGGAAAGACAGAGTCGAGAACGTACACGCGACATTGGACTTGAACCAGGTAATTGACGGAGCAAAAAACAGACTTGGCAAACGTATGACAAATATAATCGATGCGAAAGAAATAAACCCTTTACATACAAGCGATGGAGAGGGGGAACAACTCGTTTCAAAGAAGTTAAACCAAAAAAATCAAAAGGGTTAAGCGTTGGCAATCTTATCTCCCCCAAATATTAGCCAACGGAAAGGAGGAAAAACCCAACAATGTCAGCTCCTCATATCAGACATTGTAAATACCCCCCCTTTCAACCTGGCCCGGGGGTGTTTGTCGTGGAACTGTTGAACTAAAATTTTTTTATTTTTATGAAATACGGAGTAAAACAAGAACAAGAACTCATGACCGAAATTTGGTCAATGAATATCAAAGATGATCCCTACAACTTTGTTAAGTTTATCTTCCCTTGGGGAGAACCCGGCACCCCCCTCGAAGAATTTACAGGCCCTCGCAAGTGGCAAGAAAAAATTTTACGAGATATTTCCATACACATACAACGCAACAACGGAAAAGCCACACCAGAAATGTTTAGACTTGCAGTTGCAAGTGGTCGTGGTATCGGCAAATCAGCCTTAGTCTCTTGGTTAATACTTTGGATGCTCTCAACCAGAGCTGGTTCTACCATTATCGTTACCGCTAACACCGAACAACAGCTTAGATCAAGAACTTGGGCAGAATTAGGTAAATGGCTAACACTTGCCATCAACAATCATTGGTTTACAAAAACAGCTACCACAATTAAACCTGAAGGTTGGTTTGAAGAAGCACTAAAAAGAGACTTAAAAATAGATACAGGCTACTACTACGCCCAAGCGCAGTTATGGAGTGAAGAAAACCCAGACGCATTTGCTGGTATTCACTCTAACTACGGAGTTTGTCTCATTATGGATGAAGCATCAGGTATTCCTGCACCTATCTATTCCGTATCAGAAGGATTCTTCTCCGAACCAACCGAAAATCGCTTTTGGTTTACCTTCTCTAACCCACGCAGAAATACAGGCCCATTCTATGATTCTTTCCATTCCAAGCGTAAATTTTGGGAATTAGAGCAAATCGACTCACGCACAGTCGAAGGAACTGACCAAAACCTCTTCCAATCCATGCTTGAACAATATGGTGAAGATTCAACAGTCGCTAGAGTCGAAGTTCTAGGTGAGTTTCCCCATGCAGACGATGATGCAGTCATACCCATGGAACTTGCAAGAGCAGCACTGGGTAGAGACGTTGCACTCAGCGCAACTGATCCTATTGTTTGGGGATTAGACGTAGCAAGATTTGGTGGTGATAACTCAGCACTTTGCGTTCGCCAGGGTAATACAGTTTTTGAAATTAAGACTTTTAAATCGATGGATTTAATGCAATTATGCGGTGCGGTTAAAAACTTATACGATGATGCAACCGCAATGAACAGACCACAAGAAATCCTTGTAGACGTAATTGGCTTGGGTAGTGGTGTGGTTGATAGACTCTCAGAACAAAATTTACCCGTCAGAGGTGTAAACGTGGCTGAGTCTCCAGCAACCAGTAAGAACTATCTTAACTTGAGAGCAGAATTGTGGTTTGCGATAAAAGATTGGTTAGCGCAGCGTGATTGCCGACTTCCTTATGATGATGAGCTTGTAGCGGAATTAGCTGCGCCTTCCTACAAATATACATCAACAGGAAAAATAAAAATAGAGTCAAAAGAAGAAATGAAAAAAAGAGGAATCAAATCACCCGACAAAGCAGATGCACTTGCATTAACCATGGCAAGTTCAGCAGCAAGTTTTGGTGGAAGCACCTCCTTTTTGGGTTATAATTTCAAGAAACCTTTAAAATCCAAAATTCTACGAGTAGGTTAATGAACAATATAGAAGATTTAATGCAAATGTTAAATTTACAAAACATGAACATTTTACAACAGAACAAACAAGTTCCTTTTGTAGATAGAATATTAAATCCAAAAAATTATCCGAGTCCTAGTATTTTTGATGATGCTGGAAGGATGCAAACGCATTTTATGTCTGCAACGCCAGACAAAGATGGCAATTGGTTTGCTTATCCAAATATAGTTTTTGAAAATGGTAAATATAGAAAGGTTAATAAAAACGAAGATGAGGCTTTGGCTGAAGCAATAAAAAATAAAAATGCAGTGTCTTTTGGTAAAGATAAAAACTCAGCCTTAAATTTTTCTAAAAATTATAAACCTTTAGAATTTAAAGAATATTACAAAGGTTTGTTACAGGAATAAATATGGAATACAACAAAGACCAAGATGTCCAAGAGTCAGTTGATACTGAGAAACTTCAAGGCATATTAAAATCAGAACTAGACGATGCTAGAGATTACATCGAGCAAGTAGGCGAAGATAGAGCTGAAGCAACTGAATATTATTTAGGTGATGCACCTAATGGACAAAGCTCCATGCAATCTGAATATGTATCAACCGATGTAAGAGACAGCGTACTCTTTATGCTTCCATCGATCATGCGTACTTTCTTTGGTACGAATAAAATCGTTGAGTTTGTACCACGCAACGCAGAGGATATTCCCCTTGCAACCCAACAAACCGACTACATCAACTACATCATTCAACAAAAGAACCCTGGGTTCAAAGTTATGTATGACGTATTTAAAGATGCGCTTATTAGAAAAACTGGTTTTGTTAAAGCCTATTGGGATGACAGCATTAGTGCATCCACTCACGAATATACAGACGTAACACCAGAGGGTTATCAAGCTCTCATGTTAGATCCTGATGTTGAGATTGTTAAAGAGAAAGCAGAAATGCAATCTATGACTATCATTAACCCTGAAACGGGTGAAGAGATTACACAAGAAACTCCTGTAAGTTATGACTTAACTATTAGACGAGTTAAAGGTAAAAACCAAGTTTGCATCGAGTCCATTCCACCTGAAGAAGTTTTAATCTCACGTTTTGCTAGAGACTTACACAGCTCTCCTTATGTTGCACACCGCATGATTAAAACAGTTAGCGACTTGGTTGCTATGGGTTACGACAAAGAAGAAATGGAACAATACGCTGGTTCTGGAAACTTAATTGATGCTGAAACTTTTGAAGAAGAAGAAGCAAGAAATCCATATTCAGACGGAATTTACGATGCAAGAAATGATGGCAACCAAAAAAATGTTTTATATGTAGAACACTATTTATTTTATGATTTAGATGGCGATGGAATAGACGAAAGGATAAGAGTATGTACTGTAGGCAATGGCTTAAATATAGTAAATACAGCTCAATGGGATGACCTTCCGATAACTCTCTTCTGTCCTGATCCCGAACCGCACACCTCCATCGGTTCTTGTCCAGCAGATTACTTGAAGCCTATTCAAGCTGCTAAGTCTCAAATTATGCGAGACACACTTGATAGTCTGGGCCACGCCATCTTCCCTCGCATGGGAGTTGTTGAAGGACAAGTCAACATAGACGATGTTCTCAACACCGACATAGGACAACCAATTAGAATGCGTGCGCCAGGTATGGTGCAACCTTTCGCAGTTCCTTTTGTCGGTAAAGAGGCTTTCCCAGTTCTGTCTTACTTAGACGAAGCCAAAGAAAATAGAACAGGTGTATCAAAAGCATCAGCAGGACTAAACGCTGACGCATTACAAAGCTCAACTGCATCGGCAGTCTCAGCTACCATGTCAGGCGCACAGGGTCGAGTCGAACTTATTTGCCGACACTTTGCCGATGGCATGAAAGATTTATTTAAACTGGTCAACAGCTTGGTTGTTAAACACCAAGACCAACCAGACATGGTAAGACTTAACAATGAGTTTGTACCTATCGATCCTCGTTACTGGGATAGCGACAAAGATTTAGTGGTAAATGTAGCAATATCTAAAACCAGCGATGCAGAAAAACAAGCTGTGTTATTACAAGTAGCAAACAAACAAGAACAAATCTTACAACAGTTAGGCGTAAACAATCCATTGGTATCACTACAACAATATTCGAACACGCTTTCAAAATTAATAGAACAAGCTGGGTTCAAAGATACTAAATCCTTTATCAATTCTGAAGTGCCACCTATACCACCGCAACCACAACAACCAACACCGCAAGATATGTTGGCTCAAGCTGAAATGGAAAAAGCAAAAGTATCAGCACAAAAAGCTATGATAGATTCTGAAACAGATCGCATGAAAATCATTATGGATGATGATAGAAACCGAGATGAAGCAGAGGCTAACATTAGGCTTAAAGCTGCTGAACTAAACGCTAAGTATGGCGCACAAATCAATGTAGCGGAGATCAACGCACTTATGGAAAGAGATAGAGAAACCATAAGACAAATTGCTAAGACCAATGCACAAGGATTGTTCACAGGCAATGGCAGCTAAAATATTTGATATAGAAATATTAGAAGATGACATGGTGTATGTAGGTTCTGGAATTAGAGCAAAAGATGAAAGCCATGCACTAGCAATTATGATTATTATTTCTAATGGTATGGTGAACGAAGATTCAGAAATACTTAAATTTGAAGAAAAAACTTTACATTAATTATGGCAACACCAAGAAAGGGTAAGGCAAAAGTAAAAGTAACTAAGTCTGGTAAAAAGGTTAGTTATGGTCAAGCAGGAAGAGCTAGTGATGGTGGTCGAAGAGTAAGACCAGGAACATCTAAAGGTGATTCATATTGCGCTAGAAGTCTTGGTATAAAGAAAAGATTATCAAAGAAAAAACAAAACAACCCAAATACTCCAAACAATCTATCAAGAAAAAGATGGAAGTGTGTTGGAGCTAAATCCAAAAGAAAATAAGGAGACTACTATGCCAGGAAAAGGACTATACGCAAACATTAGAAAAAAAAGAGCAAGAATCAAAGCTGGTTCAGGCGAAAGAATGAGAAAGCCAGGAACTAAAGGCGCACCAACAGCTAGTGCATTTAAAAAAGCAGCTAAAACTGCAAAGAAAAGGAGATAATCATGCCAAAAGGAAAAGGAACTTACGGATCTAAAGTCGGTAGACCACCTAAAAAGAAAAAGAATAAAAAAAATAAAAAGTGAAATTCAATAAAATAAAAAACTTAGTCGGCTCACTCGCACCAACCATAGGAACTGCTTTAGGTGGGCCTATTGGTGGTATGGCTGCAAATGTTTTATCTGAAGCATTAGGCGTAAAAGCAGATCCACAAAGTATTGAGAAAGCAATTCACAACGCTACACCGCAACAATTATTAGAACTTAAAAAAGCTGAGAAAGATTTTGAAGTTCAAATGAAAGAATTAGATGTAGATGTCTATGCTTTACAAACCAAAGACATACAAGACGCAAGAAAAACATTTAGTGGTGATTGGACTCCTAAGTTTTTAGGCTCATTAACTGTTGTTGGTTTTATTGGTTATATATTTATGATTACTGCATATCCTATCGATGACTCTTCAGACGATATAGTCATGCTTATTCTTGGTTACTTATCAGGCATAGCATCAGCAGTTATTTCTTTTTACTTTGGCGCATCTAATAAAACTCCTGAAAAATAGTGTGGGCGTTTATGAAAAAAGAACACGAAATAGATTGGGAAAAATATCCTAACTTTTCACCTAAAGAGTTTGCTTGTCAACATTGCGGTGAAAATGGTATTAGTGAATTATTATTAGATAAGTTACAATTACTAAGAACGGAACTTGATTTTCCTTTCAAAATTACTTCGGGATATAGATGTAAAGATCACCCGATAGAAAAGAAAAAAATTAATCCAGGCGCACACAGAGATGGCTTCGCTGCTGACATATCAATCAGAGGTCATAAAGCATACGAAGTGATAGCCAAGGCAAGTGAGTTTGGTTTTACAGGCATAGGTGTCGCACAAAAAGGCGACAATAGGTTTATCCATTTAGATGTATCGACACATCAAGTAACAAGACCTAGACCTTGGATATGGAGTTATTAAGGAAACAATTATGGAATTTTTATTTTGGACAGCAATAATAGTAATAGGAACAGGTCTATGTATTAGACACTTCCAACCTGACAGATGGGAAGCTCTAAAAAAGCTAATAAAAAAATAATGGAGCTTTCTCCGTGGATTTTGTGGAACGCCATGATTACATTGGTATATGTACCAATCATTCATAGCATACGATCAACCTCAAGCGAGATCAAAAGAGTTGATATTCTTGTTAATAAAACAAGAGAAGAACTACCCACCAAGTATGTAACCAAAGCAGAGCTACACAAAGACATGGATAGAATCTTTGATAGATTCGACAAAATAGACGAAAAAATTGATAAACTATTAAACTTATGATTAATTTGAATCCAGACCTAAGAGAAATTTTAAACATGATTGGTGGTAATGCTAACCAAGACATAGGTTATTCAAGCGGTCAACGATACGCACAATCAATCGCTGGTGGTCAAAACGTACCAGATATGATTGCACCAGGCGTAAGTTACTCAATGGAAAGACCAGAAGGCTATACACAAAGTAGATTTTACAATGCTGGGCCAGCACCAGTTATGCCAAGCGCACCAACTCAAGGCAATCCATTAACAATAGATAATCAAATGCCTTATGCTCCAGCAGGAGTAACACAGCCAGAAAGATACACACCAATGATTACAAATGCAGAGTCTCTTAAAAACTTATCAGACTTATTTAATGCAAATATGCCTAGTGGTACTCAAGTTTCATTTGATCCATTTATTGATGGTGAACCCATGGCAATAGATGACTTAATGCCAAGCGTTACTTCATCGCCCATAGATTTTTCATTTAATCCATTTGAAGAAATAGCACCAGCCGTAGAACCAATGGTAGAAGATTTACCAAGTGTAGGATCATCACCCATAGATTTCTCATTCAATCCATTTATTGATAATTTGCCTTATGCACCAACAGAGATTGATCCAATACCTCAACCAGTAGATGTACCAGTTGACCCAATGCCATCTTATTTTGTACCTGAAACTCCAGTTGTATCTTTACAAGATAATCCAACAGGCCCAGTTGATATGCCAGCAGAAGTTTTTGAAGATAGGATGGAAGATATTATGGATTACGATGACTTACAGGACATTGTAAGAAACAAAGATTTTTTAACTCAAATACCTGCTGAAGATGGCGTTAGAAATCAATATCAAGTTGAACTAGACAACTACATCAATGAGAGCGAAAACAAAAAAGAAACTTACCTAGACACATTCCCTATTGGTGGCGCATTCAATCTAGGCATACCAAACATTTTTGAAAACGTAGTAGCTCCAGCAGTTATACCTGGACTTGGTATTGTTAAAGAAGCAGCACAATCATTTAATCCATCGCCATCTCCATCACCTTCACCATCATTTACTGCGCCTAGCTCTGGTGGAAGATTTTATAACGACAACACAAGGTTTCTTTTAAGATAATGGCATCACAAGAAGAAATATTAAAATCAAACGAAGCTGAATTAATCTTAAACAGCGAAACATTCAAAAACGCTATAGAGCATCTTAAAGACGAATACGTCAATCTTTGGTTATTAAGTAAACCAGAAGAAGTAACCAACAGAGAATCACTCCACAAAGCAATCAAATTACTTCCCGAAGTAGAAAAACATCTACGCATCATCATAGAGAAAGGAAAAATCACAAAATCACAGCTTGGCAGATTACACAAAGTTGTGTAAAAAGTGTGCTAATTTTGTGTAAATACTGTTAAAATAACCTTTTACATTTTAGGAACTTATCATGGCAACAACGGAAAAACCGACTGCTTTACAATCCAACATGGAAAAAGCAGCTCATTCAATGGAAGCTCTACTGACTCCTCAAGAAGAAGCACCAGTAGAACCCCAAGAAGAAGCAGCAGTAGAAGTTACTGAAGAGGAAATTGACCAAGAGATTGAAGAATTGATTGGTGAAGATGAATCTGAAGATGATGACTACGAAGAAGAAGAACAGTCAGAGGAAGATCAAGCAGAAAACTTGGAGTCCGAAGAACATCAACTCTACACCACAATTGTTAATGGCGAAGATAAGCA
>JAAGZO010000975.1 GCA_024206195.1 bacterium
ACGAGGTGAATCGAACAGTGTATAAAATGTCCCAATTATTTTGACATTGGCAAACTCGTAGCCAGAAAACGCTCAGTCTACGATATTTTTGAATGGACTTTAGTATTAGCATTATTATTGATATTAGTATTGGAATGGTATTATTCCGTATGCATATTTGTCAGAGCTATTGGTTTAGGGCTGTCCATACGGTTTCGTCCCAATAAAGCTCTCTGTTCATTTTATTACGATTTGTCTCACACATTAGGATATGCTCTCTAACATAGCAACCTGGGTTATTTGGATACTGGTAGGCATCCAGATCAATGAACTTCAGTTTCTGGAGGGAGTTGTCCAGATTTCGTTCATTATTGAAAGTTATATTCTTAACACCAAGGTAAGAAGAAGACAGTTAATGAACAGATAAACTCGGGAAATGGAAGCACATTTCAGGAATGAGATGCGCATGAAGAAAGAACAGGAGCAGAAGAAGAAAGAAAAGGAACAGCAGAAGAAAGAACAACAAGGTCAAGACCCCAGAAAGTGAGTTCAGACTTAATGGTCCGACTTGTCCATCCTACCTTTGAATCTGCCTCAGCTATTACTTCGGTACAAAGCTGGGGACCAGCTTTCATTGGGAAGAGGGATGTTAGATAGTTTTGTCTGTTATCCGATACGTGCTAGGCTGCTTTTGTCTGTTCCATTCTTGCATACGTATTTTACTTAGTCTCTGTTAGAGTAGTTTGTCTTTTGGCACTTCGCCTGTGTATTATTTACAGCACCGT
>JAAGZO010000011.1 GCA_024206195.1 bacterium
AGTAAAACTAGACCCCGACACAATTGATCTTTTAAATCGTATTTGATCTTCTTCAGTAACTAGGGGAATTTTCCAATAGAGCTTTTGCTCAAACGGATCAGCAATTCTTCGGCCAACAATCTTATGTCTGGCGTCATCTGCTGATAAACCCCGTACTTCTTTTTGTCTTTGTCGTTCTCGCCATTCACTGAAGAATTTGGCTGCAAAAACGGCTCTTTCGGCTTCCTTTTCTTGAAACTTCTGATTTCCCTTTATTTCTCTTCGTTTATCAGAAGGAGCATTTCTTGTTCGACGTCTCTTTTTTGTAGATAACTTAGGAGTGGATTGAAGTCCTTTGCCAGATGTTGCTTCACCAGATTCCTTAGAGACTTGATCTCTGGAAACCGGTTGAGCTTCACCTGACACTCCCATTTCTTTTATGGTTGTTCTTTTAGCTCTCGCTTCTTCTGTTTTTGAAGTATCAATTATAGTCTCTTGTGAAGTCTGGTTCTCGTTTTGAAGATGAATCTTTTGAACGGGACCAGTTAAAGTCTTGATTTGTTTAATAGGAGTTCCAGGAAGAGAAACTTCCTGAATAGGCTTTCTTTTCAGTGGTGAACTAGTAAAATTTGTCCCACTGAGATAGGTTATTTTAAAATTCGCAAGAAGATCTTTTAAAGCTTCAAATATAGTTTCATAAGGAGTAGGGAGATCTATTGGTTGTGTAGATTACTTCCCATCTTTTCAATTAAGACTTTTTCCTTCATATTTTAAATTTCTTCTTGTTCTTCTTCAGTGACTTCTAATTCAGGTGCCAGAATGATTTCTGGACAACTGATGATAAGTCTTTGTGTTCTTTCCAGAGTGTCTCTTTGAAATTCTCGAATCCTTACCAGATCCATAGGTATCGGCAAATTTTGAGTAATGATGGTCACTACTCTTGCAACGAACAGGATCATGGATGCATCTTGTGCTCCATAAAGGACAAAGAGTCACATCATTTCCAACAAAACTGCTTTAGTCTGTTGTCGATTTTTAGTATTATAGAGACGACTGGAAACTGGAGGAATTTTATTGTAAACAATTTCATTCATCTTGTTCCAGTACTCACGAATCAATGGACTTTCCTCAGGAGAATCTCTGAGTACTTTAATCCATAAATCAATTAAAGCAAAATAAGAATAAGGGCTATCATTGATTGGTTTCCCAGCAGATTTCAAAGTTGAAACTTTTCCTCTGACTCCATACTTTTGATGATCAATAAGTAGAAGGTTC
>JAAGZO010000976.1 GCA_024206195.1 bacterium
AGATTCAGATTTAGGTCCGACATCGCCGATACATACACTCCAATTACCACCAATACAACTTTGCACTCCGAATGAACATCCACCTATATGAGTAGTTCCGCACTGCCTTTCTGCTCCATCTTCACAGCCGCAATCTTCATCAACAGAACCATCACAATCATTATCAATATCATCACAGATCTCATTATCAGGATCTGTCCATAAACAGATATCCCACCTACCTGTTGTGCAATTCTGTATACCAACAGTACATTGACCTACATCAGTACCGCAGCCAAGAGTTGACCCGTCTGGAGAACATGAACAATTCTCATCGATCGAACCATCACAATCATTATCTATAGAATCTCCACAAATCTCAAAGTCAGACTCTATACTTCCTGTACATTCTCCCCAACCATCATCCGAACAAACCTGGACACCATATGAACACATACCTATATTTGATGACCCACACTGCCTTTCTGCTCCATTGTCACAACTGCAATTTTCATCAACAGAACCATCACAATCATTATCAATAGAATCTTCGCAAGATTCTTCCACAGGAACAACCCACTCACATTCACCCCACCCACTTGCTGTGCAGTTCTGTATACCAACAGTACATTGACCCACATCAGTACCACAAGGTATAATCTCTCCTATCGTGCATGTGCAGTTCTCATCTATCGAACCATCACAATCATTATCAATAGAATCTTCGCAAGATTCAGATTTAGGTCCGACATCGCCGATACATACACTCCAATTACCACCAATACAACTTTGCACTCCGAATGAACATCCACCTATATGAGTAGTTCCACACTGCCTTTCTGCTCCATTGTCACAGCTGCAGTTTTCATCAACAGAACCATCACAATCATTATCAATATCATCACAGATCTCATCAGCTCCAAAATATGTCAGATTGTCATCATCATCACAATCATCACAGAATGTGCATCCTGTTCCATTAAATGTTTCATTTACATGAGTATCATTATCAAGATCAACACAATCACTAACACAGTTTAGGATAGTCTCCCCATATGCAGGATCACATGATCCATCATTGTTGCATGCTAAGATCAATACTGATGAGTTGATCCAGGATGAATTGACTTCACCATCATCAGCCATGCAACTTAGTGTCCAGTTTTCTCCTACTGATGTTTGAGAGCTTGAAACAGTCGATACATATCTCTCTCCACCTTGTGTGAATGAACCAGATATATCAATAACAGTCAACGAAGCATTAAACCGGCTTGCAACATAAGCAAAATCACCATCAACAACAACTGAGAAAGCACCATCCAACGAAGATGATGAAAGCGAATCCACCATAAAAATATCAGACTTATTAGACACATCAATAACAGTCAACGAATCATTATCTCCGCTTGCAACATACGCATAATCACCATCAACAACAACTGAGTAAGCAACATTCATCGAAGATGATGAAAGAGAATCCACCAGAACAATATCAGACTTATTAGACACATCAATAACAGTCAACGAATCATTAATGTAGCTTGCAACATAAGCAAAATCACCATCAACAAAAACTGACCAAGCACCACCCAGCGAAGATGATGAAAGATAACCCACCTGAACAATATCAGACTTATTAGACACATCAATAACAGTCAACGAATCACTAAGAGCACTTGCAACATAAGCATAATCACCATCAACAAAAACTGATCGAGCAGCATCCATCGAAGTCGAATTTTCAAGATAATCCACCCGAACAATACTTGATTTATCAGACACATTAATAACAGTCAACGAATCACTATAATAGCTTGCAACATAAGCATAATCACCATCAACAAAAACTGAGTAAGCAGATTCCATCGAAGATGATGAAAGATAACCCACCTGAACAATACTTGATTTATCAGAAATATTAATAACAGTCAACGAATCATTATAGTAGCTTGCAACATAAGCAAAATCACCATCAACAAAAACTGAGGCAGCACCATCCATCGAAGATGAATTTGAAAGAGAATCCACAATAACAATCTCAGACTTATCTGATATATTGATAACAGTCAACGAAGCATTATTCCAGCTTGCAACATACGCATAATCACCATCAACAAAAACTGACCGAGCAGCATCCAACGAAGATGATGAAAGCGAACTAACCTGATGAATATCATCTATATCTTGTTTCAATCCAGAACTGTTTAAAACACCATCCTTAAACCACTGCCAGTAATAAGTCAGGGTGTCACCCTCACCATCAGTTGCATTACAATAACCTGTCAGATTATCCAGGCCATAAGCTGGGATCGGAGAGATCCTTGATGTTTCCATGACTGGAGGATTGTTTGAACTCAATATCTCCACAACAGTAGAATTCTCCCATGAACTATTATCTTCACCATCATTGGCTTTGCAGCTTAGTGTCCAGTTGTCTTCTGCTGTCAGATAAGAATCAGGAATAGTTGAAACATTCACCTCAACACCCTGAGTTGTGTTTACATCATAATATCCAGCCTCATCCAAAACATCATTCAAGTACCATCTCCAATAATAAGTAAGATTATCACCATCAACATCAGTTGCATTACAATAACCAAGCAAAGTATCATTATCATAAGCTGGGATCGGAGAGATCCTTGATGTTTCCATGACAGGAGGATTGTTTGGAGGCTCTGCCAAAACAATCAGACCACCAGAACACTCAGTTGTTCCATCTTCAACCCCATCATTAGGTGTTACGCATGCACTCCACACATCATCGGAAGTTGTTTCCTGTGAGACTATCAGATCTGTCCTGTTATCAGATAAAGCTTTGATCTGCTCAGCTGATAATGAAATGTTGTATATCTGCACATCATCTATTGTTCCTTTAAAATATCCTGTTGTTTCGCTAGGATTATAGTGCCTTCCTAGCCACACATTTCCTGCAACCTGAGGCAGAGGTCCTGAATAGTCTGTGTTTGTATCTTCAAGATCTCCATCAACATATAATCTCATCTCAGAGCCATCATAAGTAGCAGCAATATAATGCCACTCTCCATCATTAAGATCTCCAGAGTAAGCAGCCTTATACTCCTGGCTGTTATTGATAATCAAAAACTCCCCTCCGTTTATTGTGCTTAAAGCATAAGGGACATCTGATTTTTGTGATGGTAATTCTGCGCAAGTACTAGTGCCAGGATCACAATAACCACTTGAACAGTCACCATCAGAATTACAAGAATCTCCATTCTGAAGAGGATCAGCAGCTTCAAAAACAATATCAGCAAGTCCATATATGTTATCGGAAGTATACTCCTTAAAATCTGAGTCAAGAAAACAATTAGTATCAAAATACTCAATAAACCCATTCTTGATATAAATATCATCACAACAACTCGATGGATATGCAAAACCATTAATAGCATATCCGCCAGCACCAGCACCTTGAAGACAAGCGCCCAAATAATAATCTGTGCCTGAATTGATATAGTAATCAGTTATATCAGTACATACCCAATTATTATGTGAAAAAACAACAGTTGATGTAAGTTCAGTACGCTCTATATTCCATAGTTTTACTGATCTACCTCCTTCAAACATTCCACAAAGATGAGTTATATAACCATTTGAATTAGGGCTAAATCTATAACCCATAATACGAGACCAATCCAAAGGTCCAGTCGGATTTGCTGTTGGACAATTCTGCAACTGAGGTGGATCTTTCGCAACAATATAACCTCCAGGATATGAGTCGTCAGCCTTGACCCATGCTGAGATTGTTATCTCATCCTTGATATTCAGACTTGGATCATCTTCTACATCAATATAGTCATCAACACCATCAAACTCATAAGCTCCTTTCCCATCATGACCTCCAGAAGCATCCCACACAACACCATTGACAGTTCCGTTATTACCCAAACCAGAATAATCTTTTGCAGTGTGATTGTTAAGGGTTAATTTGACATCATCAATAAACAGTTGGCCTGATGATATAGAGGCTGCAGCAAACCTAAATCTGAAAGTTGAGAACAGGAAAAGAGGATCATCAGTTGTGTATGTCACCTTGACCCATTCAGAACTGCTTATATTTGTCAGCTTGATCATATAATTATTCCAGTTATTTGGTGGATCACGGAACCTGAGATAAGCATTATCTCCATCAGGAACTCCCAGATCCAACAGCCAGAATGAGATTGTGATGCTGTCAGCTGATGATGTATCAATATCAGTAGTTGTAAGACCCGTACTTGTAGAGTTAGCCCTAGCTGAATATGATCCTGAATGGACAATGCTAGTATTAATATCCCAGTCGTTAGCAGAATTCCATGCTGAGAAATCACCTGACTCAAATCCATCACCAAAACCAAGAACATTATCAGAGCCTTCAAAAGGCATGTTCAAGACAGCGATTGAACTGCCATCTAAATACCAGTTTATGATAGGTTTAGTAGTATCAGTGTCAAGATCTGTTATCTGATAGTGCAAAGTAAGGTTTTCAACTGTAAGATTTGTTCCAAGAGTTGAATTAAGGATGATATTTTGAACACTTGGAGGACTATTAGAAGGAACTGCAGACAGGATAATCACACTACCATTCTTCCAAGAGCTGTTAACAACCCCATCATCAGCCATGCAGCTTAATGTCCAGTTTTCCCCTACAGATGTTTGAGAGCTTGAAACAGTTGATACATTAACCTCGACACCTTGCGTGAATGGCTTTGAGATATCAATAACAGTCAACGAATCATTATCTCCGCTTGCAACATAAGCATAACCACCATCAACAAAAACTGACCAAGCACTATCCATCGAAGGTGATGAAAGCGAATCCACCATAACAATGCGCGACTTATCAGACACATTAATAACAGTCAACGAATCATTAACCGCGCTTGTAACATAAGCATAACCACCATCAACAAAAACTGACGCAGCACCCTCCATCGAAGGTGATGGAAGAGAATCCTCCAGAACAAGACCAGACTTATAAGACACATTAATCACAGTCAACGAATCACTATATTCGCTTGCAACATACGCATAATTACCCTGAACAAAAACTGAGAAAGGACGATCCATCAAAAACCTATCTTTAAGATAATCCACCTGAACAATATCATACTTATTAGACACATCAATAACAGTCAACGAATCACTGATTGCGCCGGCAACATAAGCATAATCACCATCAACAAAAACTGACCGAGCACCATCCATCGAAGTCGAATTTGAAAGAGAATCCACAATACTAATACTCGACTTATCAGACACATCAATAACAGTCAACGAATCATTATCCCAGCTTGCAACATAAGCAAAATCACCCTGAACAAAAACTGACACAGCACCATTCAGCGATGAATCTATAAGATAACCCCTCCGAACAATACTCGACTTATCAGACACATCAATAACAGTCAACGAATCACTGTCTAGGCTTGCAACATAAGCAAAACCACCATCAACAAAAACTGACATAGCACCACCCATCGAAGGTAATGAAAGATAACCCACCTGAACAATATTAGACTTATCAGATATATTGATAACAGTCAATGAATCACTGCCTTCGCCTGCAACATACGCATAATCACCATCAACAAAAACTGAGTGAGCACTACTCATCGAAGATGGATCTGAAAGCGAACTAACCTGCTGAATATTACCTACACTTTGTTTCAATCCAGAACTGTTCAGAACACCATCCCTATACCATTTCCAGTAATAAACAACACCCTCACCATCACCCTCTGTCGCATTACAAAAACCTGTCAGATCATCAATGTCATAAGCTGGTATTGGAGAGATCCTTGATGTTTCCATGACAGGAGCAAAATTTGAACTCAATATCTCCACAACAGTAGAATTCTTCCAAGAGCTGTTAACAACCCCATCATTAGCTGAACAGCTTAGTGTCCATTCTTCTCCTGCAGTTGTTTGAGAGCTTGAAACAGACGATACATTAACCTCGACACCTTGAGTGAATGGCTTTGAGATATCAATAACAGTCAACGAATCATTAAACCGGCTTGCAACATAAGCATAACCACCATCAACAAAAACTGAGGCAGCACCATCCAACGAAGATGATGAAAGATAACCCACCTGAACAATACTTGACTTATTAGACACATTAATAACAACCAACGAATCACTATCCCGGCTTGCAACATAAGCAAAATCACCATCAACAAAAACTGACTGAGCAAAATTCATCGAAGTCGAATCTTGAAGATAATCCACCCGAACAATATCAGACTTATTAGACACATC
>JAAGZO010000102.1 GCA_024206195.1 bacterium
TACAGATGTGCTCTCTATGGAAATTCTTTGCTCACATCTTCAGACTTCGGCAGCAGTTTTCAAAGGGGGATGAAATCTTTTTCATGGGGATCAAGTGTAAAATTTGCGTATTAAGAGTCTTTGTCCCTAAGAATGGGGAAGCTTGGTACAATGGGTGCTACATGGGGGTTCTGGAATTTGGCTCTAACTCCGCAAGTTGACAGCCCTAGAAGGGAAACCAATCACCCTAAGACGGTTTTCCCGAACTTGCTCCAGTTGGGCCACAAAGATCCAAAAATAGCCATTTTTGCAAAATGACCTCTGCTCACATTTTAGCAGCCGGGAGAAGTTACCCTTCAATACTACAAAAACGTTCTACAAAGAAGCTACAAAAATTTTTTGTCATAAGTTATTGTAGAGATTTATTGGGAATATATGTACATATTCTGGTGGATGTTGATAAGGTATTGGTTTTTAATTTAATTAAGGTAGGCGTGGGTTATAGCCATAAATTATTGTAGATTATTGTAGAAAGACAATAATTGTAGATTATTGTAGATTATTGTGGAATAGCCTTTATACAGTAGGTATCTGGTATTGACTTGCAGGACACATAGTAATACCAGTGGAAAAGTGCTCCTTTCAGGAGCATGAAAAAGGCAAATATGTTTCCTTCCTCCAAGCGTAACAAAGTCAGGAACAAGGCATGAGAAAGGCAAATATGTTTCCTTCCTCCAAGTGTAACA
>JAAGZO010000103.1 GCA_024206195.1 bacterium
AATCCCCAATCCCCTCATTCTCATTTCATCTCCATTAATCTTTAATCATCTTCATTAATCTTATTTTAAATTATTTATAGTTATTGTAGTTATAAATAAATAACAAATAATATAAATAATTATAAATGCAACAACCTCAACAACCACAATATCAAGCTCAAAACCCCCAACAACCACCTCAACAACCCCAACAACCACCTCAACAACCCCAACAACTACCTCAACAACCACAAGTTCAACAATATCAAGCTCAACAACCACAATATCAAGCTCAACAACCACAATATCAAGCTCAACAACCACAATATGAACCTCAAAACCAAAAAGTCGAATACAAGAAAGACCCTAGCCATACTGGCAAAGTCTGCTGCAGATGGTTTTTACAAATCTTGTTATGGGTAGCATGGGTGGTTTTTTATGTTGCAATTGCACTTTTTTTCATGGATAGACAACGTGACTTAGCTTTTATAATTCCGATGACTTCCTGTGTGATATTTCTTTTCTTAATTCAAGTATGTGTAAGCGCTTGTTGTTCAAATACTTACAAATACCTCTCAAATATTAAGACCAATCAAGCTCTGACTCCATACCTAACATCTCAAATTTACACACCTTGTCAGATAATCTTTACAGCTCAGTGTTATCACTACAGTGGATCACGTAAACATAGACACAGAGTAACTACTCATATAGAACACGGTTACTTCTCTTATATGAGCTGGAGGGATGTTTCAGGGCCTTTCCAACTTGACACCTCCGGAGTCACAGATGTTAACGATCAGAAAGTCCTAATTAAGCTTCACCTTTCCAAGCAAGTTGATGTGGTTAATGATGGAAGCTTATATGACTATCATATGCTGAAGAATACAATGGTTGCTAGAAATAAGGATAGAGACATTCAATTTTGTTTTGATGAAACTATAGAAATTCTAGGGTTCAAGGAGTTTAAATTGATCAAGTTTGGGAAAGAGATGCCTCCTCTAATTTCCCGAACAATGTTTTGGGTGGCCAC
>JAAGZO010000977.1 GCA_024206195.1 bacterium
ATCCTTTTGAGTTCGACAATGTACTATCGCATCATCTGCATAACGGCAAAATGGATTTTGAGCATTATTCCGATCCATCCATTTATCAAACACATAGTGTAAAAAGAGGTTTGCTAATACCGGACTTATGACCCCTCCCTGGGGAGTGCCTTTATCTCTCGCTATAAGCGTTCCATCTTCCTTTTGAAATGGAGCTACTAACCACCTTTTGATGTATAATATAATCCATTTGCACTCTGTGTGATGTTTTACCGCTTTCATTAACAAATCATGTTCAATATTATCGAATAGACCTTTTATATCAAATTCTAACAACCAGTCATATCTCCAGCACCTTTTACGGGTTACTTCAATTGCCTGTATTGCTGACTTCTTCGGTCTATAACCATACGAATCTTCATGAAAATATGGTTCCACAAGTGGTTCAAAGTATAACTTGACCACCATTTGCGCTACTCTGTCGGAAACTGTTGGAATGCCTAAAATTCTTTCTCCGCCGGTCTTTTTAGGTATAGATACCGTTTTGACAGGAGGAGGGTAATAACTTCCAGACGACATCCGATTCCAAATTTTGTAAAGGTTATCCTTAAGATTCTCTTCAAAATCTGTAATTGTTACTTCGTCTACACCTTCAGCGCCCTTGTTCGACTTTACTGACTTCCACGCTTCCAAAACAATATGTTTGGAAATCTCAAACGGTTTTGTTCTCTTCAAAAATTCCTCCCAATAAAATGGTTGATTTCCAATTTGAACTGAATGATCCGCCCCCTTTGCTCCATTCCCATTACAGAAACTTCAAAGCTACTACAGAGCAGTCCGCCACTGTGCTTCACATCGGTACTCTCATTCTTATGGGTCCTCCACTTGAATTTCTCCCTTAACATTGAAGCGACAGCTTCCCACGTTCCACACAAAAGCCTGATTCACGTTCACGCCGCCTTCATGCCGGACACCACCTGGACAGTAAACAGGTTTCCTCCAGACTTATCCCGGATTAACGACTACCCCCCGGTTTTGATGACGTCCTTACGCTTTCGACACTTCATCAGCGGTTCACTTTCGTTCGTCTCCATTGAATCCTACCTGATCCCGTCAAGCGGAACCTTTTCCTTAACGCTCACCACCATGACTTTTTACCACAGCAGCTTAAGGTGGTTTGAAGCCTGCTCCTGTAAGCCGGCTTCGAGGGGCCTACCCTCATCTTTTGTGCAGTTACGCACTACTTAATTATATATTAAGTGTGCTCGTGGCACACAATCATCCGCGTATCTACAGAGATAGGCTTTTCCTTTAACATTGGGCTTCACCTTCTTTTCAAACCAGTTGTCTAACGCATAGTGCAAGTAGATGTTTGCTAGTACAGGACTTACTACTCCACCCTGTGGAGATCCAGTTGCTGGATGTATGACTTTACCATCTTCTTCAAGAATCCCTGCCTTTAACCACTTCTTTACCAATCTTATAAACGCTCTGTCATCTATTCTCACTTCTAACATCGTTTCTATCCAGTCATGACTCATATTATCAAAGAATCCTTTGATATCCGCTTCCACTATATAGTTGTAGCTGCCGTATTGTAATTCCCTGGATAAATCCTTAATGGCGTCTATAGCTCCTTTTTCCTTCCTGTAACCATAACTGTTTGGATAAAAATCCTCCTCATATATTGCTGATAGCGTTTCCGCTGCCAACATTTGAATCATTTTGTCCGTTGTTGCAGGTATTCCTAATGGTCTAGTCTTACCTTTACCCTTTGGAATGTATGTTCTCCTTACCAATTTCGCTTTATAACTCTTAGTCTTCAGCTTATTTACTACTTCCGCTACATTCTTATCTAAGTTCTTCTCATATTCTTCTACCGTCACCTTATCCACTCCCGCAGCTTTCCCTTTCTTCAGCTTATGGAACGCCTCTTTCAGGTTTTCCTCATTCAATATCCTATACAAATCTCGAAATCGATGTTCGGGCTTCAGTCTTGCCTTATTTGATATTCCCTGCATTGTGGTTTGCATTAATCCTCCGATCTTGCTTATCCGGATAATGTTTCCATTACAGACTACGTATTGTCGCTGATCCCTTCCCCATGTAATTGGCTTTCCCAATCTCTGAGTAGTATGGATCAGTCCGACTTCCTGTAAGCCTTCGGCTTTCCTCTCGTTACGATTGTACTGCCTACCAGATATTTCTGGAGCTTACAGGATATCCCAAGTTCACCACATCTCTCTTCGCACATGCCACGCCTCACAACCCCGGCAGATATCCAAAATCTGACCATCTTGATTCCTTCATGTTGACTTCCAGATCCCGCAACCTGTCGTCATCTGCAACTTTAAACAGTTATTTCGAGGCTAATAATGGCTTCAGGAAGTACGGCCTTCCCTGTGGCCTATACGATTCTCTGTGTACGCTTCACATTGCTGTTACCAGCTTCTGCGCAACACTCGATACTGATGGCTGGTCAGGCCTTATCAGACAAGGACTTTCACCTCGTAAGAAATATAGCGCTTCTTGGCGCTCACAGGATTAACTGGATTGTCTGGATAGTTTTTTAGATATCCTGTTTATCTGAATTTTATCCTGTTTCGAGTATGATTCGCTGTTTAATTTATGATCAACCTAAAAAATTTGATCTACTGGATTCCTTAATCCCATAAACTATCCTGTAATCCTGTCTAATTTTTCTTGCTAAAAAAACAAAAATTTCATTACTAACGCACTAAAATTTTTAATATTTAACTGAATAATCATCATATTACTG
>JAAGZO010000978.1 GCA_024206195.1 bacterium
CCATGGGCTTGGGAAGAAAAATAAGAAGATGCATTCCAGAAGCTTAAAGATAAATTGACTTCCTCTGATGTTTTAATTTATCCGGATCCAATTAAACCATTCTTCCTTTGGACGGATGCTTCAGGATCTGGACTCGGAGCTTGTTTAATGCAAGAAGATGGAAAATTACCTAAGAAACCACTCCGACCAGTGGGTTTTGCCTCAAGGTCTTTACTAGACTGAGAGACACATTATACCCTAACTGAGTTGGAAGGTTTGGCTGTAGTCTATGGTCTACAGTACTTTAAATACATGATTCAAGGATTTGACATTGTGGTTGTCACCAACCACTCTGCTCTCAAACATATCATGGATCGAAAAACCATCAAAAGTAATTGAATGTTACGCTGGAGAGTTGAGATCTTCAACTTCGAAACTGTTGGAGGTTCTCTACAATTTGTCTACAACAAAGGAGCTCAGAATCATGTTGCAGATACTCTATCTAGAGGTTCTGTAGACTCTCCAGAACCGACCCAAGCTGAAGAAGAATTATGGGTAGCCTCCTCTAGAGCTCTGTTTCAGAAAATGGAAGATTCAGAAAAGAAAACTTGTGCTATGGTTAAAAGGTCCCCTCGTCTGGAGAATGAATTCCATTTTCCAGATACTAAATCAGTTCCTGCAATAATTAGAAAATGGCAAGCTGAAGACCCATGTTCTCAAGCTGGACTCAGTTATGTCAATGAAGGAAAATTCCCAGAAGATGAACAAATGTACAAATGGATCCGAACAGTTGGAGATCAGTTAGAATTAGATGAAGATGGAATTTTAACAAGATGCTCTTCAAACATAAAGCATGGGGAAATCATTTATGGTCCCAGACAAATTTTCGTTCCAGAG
>JAAGZO010000979.1 GCA_024206195.1 bacterium
AGTGGTAACAGAGTGGTAATGTAGGTTTGTCCCTGCTCATGTCTTTACATATGGTTAATGCTAAGTATAGCTCCAGTGTTGATGTTGCAGCATCATTCTTGCAGTGTTAACATTGATGCTGCAACATTGACGCTGGAGCTATACTTAGCATTACTATGACTCTCCTTAGGACTGACGTGGTGATCAGGAGTAGTTGACCTTTGCTTAAATTTATGTGAACTGTTTTTCGAAGGATGAAGTTTTAGTAAGTTTTACATTCCCGAATGTTTGTATCCTACTACAATATTGTGTTTGGGTGCGAGGGGTTTCTAGTTGCTTAGTTTTAGTGAATTTGATATTTCGAACATTTATCTTCTATAGTCTGTGTTTGTGGTTGGGGGTTTTTATTGTTTAGTTTTTAGTAAGTTTCATGTCTTTTAGTTTTGGTGAGTTTGGGTCCCTAGTCGTTTGTATCCTATCGTAATTTCGTGTAGGCTACTCCTACATTCTACGGAAAATATAGGATAGTCGTGAACATCTTTATCATTGTTGTTACTTCATATGGGGTAATGTAGTGTTGGGAAAGAATTTCTGTCCTATTATCTCTACTGTTTGCTTACTATTACTATTTGAATGAGCGCCTTATATACGGTACTATTCACTTGTCCGCTGCAGGACCTATTATGTGTTCCCTTGCTTAAACTTACTATAATATATACAAGTCTTGTTTGGTTACTATCAACGTGTGCGGCTGTGCGAGTAAACGGTGGTTGCTTTACTTCACGTCATACGAATACTACAAGGAGCAATAAACTGTTGTCGATCATTCCCGAAGATTCTCTTTCTTCTCTGAAGGTTCCGCCTTCAATACTTGGTGAATGCGATGTTTGGAATTCGGTCTTGCTGCGCTTTGGATTCTGGCCCGATCTAAAGAACACAAGATCAAGTTGCACGTTCCTAAAAAGGACTGTAGTCAGTCTACGGACAATCTCAAAT
>JAAGZO010000980.1 GCA_024206195.1 bacterium
AGTTAAACTGATCGTCATTCAACTGATCAAATGTTTTGCTGTACACCTGCGAAACAAAGGTCGTGTCAATTTGCTATACTTTCTTGGTTTTAATGCTGACCTAACAACATGGACTCAGCATACATGTATGATCGATTTGGTTCCATATGCCCTTCGTCAGAATTTCCGAATCGTAAAGAGTCACAAATGGGGAAAAGATGCTTCCTTTCGTTTGATAGGGAAGTACACATCTTCAAGTCAATGGTCTACTGAATTTCAAACACAAGATGAACAAAGAACACTTATTGTTCAAGAATCTGTACTTGATGACTATGTGTCACTGTTAGACATTCTACAAGATAACTTTCATCCATTTGATATTCTCTTGGAGCAGCAATTCCGGATACGGCAAAGAACTGTGGATGATCCTCTTCATCTGATCAGAACTCAATCCACAACTAATACATTTGGATTGCTGCCTGCAAACGTCCAGATATACTTGCATTTTTATGCGGAGCACTTCAAATGTAGCTTCTCAAACCTTCACCAGCGTAACAATAATCTGATTGTTGTGAGTACTTCTAACAGAAACTGTCCTGTCAGAAGAGGCGACGCTCATGCAACAAACCACATGTGTCTGATGGTAGATCTTGAAAAAAAGATTGTTTTTGAATTCTGTTGGGACAGGGAGTGTCAGAACGAGCTGCAGAGAAAAAATCTACACTGGACTGACCACGTTTATACCTTCACTAATCCATTCACTAGAAACTTTGATTTTGATTTCAAATTTTCTCTTTGAAAATAAAGTAGTCGGTTCATGTCTATGTTGCAGCCTATTTTTCATAAAATTGTCTCAGTATCTAAGTGAACTTTTACTACGCACAAAATAGACTGTGTAGTACAAACAATAGGACAAGGAAATGTTTGAATCACACCATTTCATTAAGCATTGCAATCGAAAATGTCACTGCAATCAAATCTATTTGAATCCAGTCGATATAGTATTAAAAAAATTGGAATCCAATTTTTGCAAAGAAAATTGGAATCCAATTTTTCTAAATTGAGCATATAGGACATATATTATATATAGGACCTATAGGACCGTTAGGCCCTATAGGGCATATAGGGCAT
>JAAGZO010000981.1 GCA_024206195.1 bacterium
ATATGTATGCTGACAGGATTATACTCCATCACAGGACCGAAAGGGGACTGACCGTAGTCACAACCGGGTTCTCCACAAGCAGGTAGAACTGCACTAAGAGAATTACAGCAATACGTCACGAAGGAAGATCAAAACAAAGACAGATTTTGGTCTACGAATCAAACTCTTCAGCTAGTTTATAAGTGGTGTTGTTTTGACAAGTGTTCTTCCATAACTAATTTCTTACTAGAACAAGGACATATCTTTATCATGGATGGGGATAAAATCGCTACTGATCTAGGTGATGTAGGTGCTTGTCATGCTGCTGATGGACAATGTTCAACTGACGAGGGTGTCATAATCTGGCATCCTGGAAACTTGACTAAGATTTGTCCCTACACAGTTAAAGGCACTCACCACACTGAAATAATAGGACGACATGTCATAATCAATTCTATCCAAGCTGCGTATTCATTCTCTGCATTGCCTCTACCTAATAACGCTCGATGCATAGAAAAATTTACAAATCGACGCACTTATCCTGTAGATCAAGGAGGAGTTTTCTTACAATTCCCTATGGAAGAACCTGATTGGTGGTCAAA
>JAAGZO010000982.1 GCA_024206195.1 bacterium
AATCTTTTATTTTCCATTTCTTGCCATGTTAGATAGTCAGTCTGACTTCCCATGTATTATTGGTGATTCTAGCCTTGTGTTGTTTTGCAATCGTTTTGCATACATGTTTTGCTTAGTTTCCATACTGAACGCCAGTGTTATTCTGGCGCCTTGCCTGTGTATTATGTATGCGCTGTATTGTAGCCCTGGACAGTATTGATCGCTTTGTCTAGGTGCGGGGCTGTTTTTATTAATGCTTGAAGAACGCTATCAAAAGGGAGAAGATTCATATTATTCTTGGGATGTAGATAAAAACTATGACCCGAGCCTCATTTTACATTTTGAACTGGAATATCAGAAACAAGAAAAAGATTGACCTGCTACTTCTTACAATCGAATGTGGCCTGGAACTATTGAGGCCATTGACCAATATTGGCCATTTGATGAGGAGGAAGATGCTCCAAGACCTACTCTTGCAATGTTAACTGAGAAAAATGCTCAGATTTGGCCGCTTTATGCTACACCATACTCAGCATACCTCGTGGAACATTTTTGCTCATTTATGTCTTTTTCCCCGGATTACGATCCTAGTGATCATCAGTATGTC
>JAAGZO010000983.1 GCA_024206195.1 bacterium
AACAACTTCAACAATATTGACAAGATCTCTGAATTTGAACTTGCTGGAGACAAGCAAGAAGTCTACATCACTTCAGGAAAAGGAAAATGCTTAGTTGCTACTGACTCTATCTTAACCGCTAAGACTGACAAGTGTGATAAGACTGATGTATTAACAATCACTAACTGCAAAAATAAATTCTACACTATTTCCAATGCAAGTGGGAAGTGCTTGACTGAAACTAGATTCGGATTCAAGTTGGACAAATGCGACTGCAAGAGTGTTTCTCAGAATATCAAAATTAGAAAGAACCTCAACAGAAGCTTCTTCCTTCAGCCAAGATCGCAATCTGGAATTGCCTTTACTGTCAACTTTGCTAGCATCGTCACCAAGTTCAGATTAATCGGAGGAATTAATCAACAGTTCCACATCAATTACTCTGTTCCTCCTAAAAGTGCCTTCGAATCTGAAGATAAAGGAGAAGGAAAAATCGGTGTAATTCAATACAAGTTAGAGTACACTTTAGCTGCTGACTATGTCTTCAGAACCCTCGTCGAAAACAGGGAGTGCAAGTGCGCTAACTGCAACCTCGAAGTTTTACCTGCCGCTCCTTCATTCGAACACTTCCAGATCTTAAGATATGGATCATCTAACAGTTGGACTGGATTCCCTGAGGTAATTAAAGAAGACAATACCAAGACACAACCACTCTACAGAATAGTTGCAAGAGATAGATTTAACAACTTCTGCCCTAAGTTTGATAAATCTCAATACTCCTTTACTGTCTATGACAATTCCAAGCAGAAAAATGGTTACAAGCTATTAGTTAACGAAAAAGTCAAGGAAGAGAATATCCTTGAGGTAGGAGTCAATGACAGCAAAGCAGCAAACAACAATAAATGGGAAAATTTAGTCAGTGGAGGCTACGAGTTAGTTATTGCCAGCAAAGACGGAAAGAAGAGAACAAGAAAGATCACCATGATCGGAACTGATGACGATGAAGATGCTGGTAACAGTAAACTTGCTATTCAAAAAACTGAAGTCAAAGAGGCAGATCTTGACGTAATCGCTATGGAGACTGGAACTATTATCCTTATACTTAGAACCATCACTGGAAGAAGAAGAAATGAATGGGGACACAAGATTGAGTGTTTCAGTTCTCATAAAGATAACTTCAGCTGCAAATCCAGAAAGGGTGGTAAAAAAGGAGTTTATATCATCCACTACAGCACTGATATGGCTAACAACTTCCCATCACCTGGAGTTGAGAATCTTATCACCTTCAAAGTTAATGACGTATTAGTAACTGCTATTAAGCTTAAATTAAATGTCTCTCCTGCTGAAATGCACAGTTGTGAGATTATCGAGGAAGATAGACAAGACACTGCTGTTATTAGAACTGGAAATGCCGATACTCCTCTATCATTCGATATCCAATGTAAGGACGAGTACTTGAATATCTGCAAGGCTGAAGCTGATAAGCTTAACGTCTCCATAAAAAATCCTAAGAATGTTGAACTCAAGTTCAAACCAACCTTACAAAGATTAAATGGACAATTAACTATTGACGCTCCAACTAAAAAGGCTGGATTATACACCATTTCTGGTGATAATAATTACTTCAAGAACATCTACAAGTATGACAACCAACCGGGAGTCTTAGTTGCTGCTAATACTGTTCACTATACCGTTGAGAAAGAACTTGTCGCTGGAAATACCGCTCAACTCTTCATTGAAGGAAGAGATCAATACGAAAACACCATTAACGCTGATGGCATTGATGAGAGATTCGCTGTTTCTGTCACCACACCAGGAAAGAAGGTACTTAAGGCTGTTGCCGATGTCAAGGCTGATCACATGCTCTTCAACGTCTTACTCACCGAGAAAGGAAAGACTAAATTCTACATTAACATTGACAACAAGACAAAAGATTGTGGAGAGTGTACTTGTGATGTTAATCCAGGAACCCCCAACCTCGAAAACACCCTCTTCCACACAACAAACCTCGGAACAGACAACAAACAAGGAGAAGTCACCAAAACCAACAAGTATCTTACTAAGGTCATTGTCTGCCCAAGAGATGACTACAATAACCAAGTTGATGAACTTGATGACAAACTCGCCTTACCTAAGCTCGAACTTAGTGGTCATAACGCCAACCTAATGAAATTCACTTTCGAAAAGACTAAAGAAGGAAACTGCTGGAATATTACTATGAATGACTACCTATCAATTAGACAATACAGCAGATTAGTCAAATCTAAGGGTTATGAGTTCGAATGTGGAATGAAATACGGAGAACAAGCGAAGACCTTCAAGTATAAGGTCAACATTCTAAGCTCCAGAAATGATGAGGGAAGAGGAAATGGAAACTTCGTTGCCAAGAACACCGAATTCAGTGAGCCTAAGCTTGCAATTGTCGCTGGAGACACTGCCTCTTTCGATATCACCTTAAAAACTTCCGAGAAGAAGATTTTCAATGATGGCATCAATGTTGCCCAAACCATCTCATATAAACTTAAGCATAATGACGATAAATTCACATTCAAATGTTACAAGAGAGGATATGCTAGTGGAATTTACACTTGCGAGGTTTCCACTACCAAGACATTCGAATCAGAACAAGAAATCACCATCCTCATCAAGGAAATCGGAGCTAAAGATTTCAC
>JAAGZO010000984.1 GCA_024206195.1 bacterium
CAGCTTCCATTTCTTCAATACAAGAAGCACAAACTTCATCATCTCCAGGGTCTAGAAAGTTATTACAAATAGTGCAAGTTTCATGTTTTTCGTCACCATCAGTTTCATCAGAATCAAAATTAAGGTCATCGCTCATAATCTCTCCTCAACAGTTAGGATTTTCCACGTAATACTTATGACTACAATTCTTGCATTTCATCCAGTACCACTCATCTATAGTGTAGGACGCATTTTGGTATGTGTCGTCACTTCCTATACAATAAATAAGCTCATCATTTCCTCCAATACTCAGGTAGTCCAGGATACATTACTTCAAATTCCCACCACGGGATTAATTTCTTATTTTTATCCAAGAAGTTGAACACTTTATACCAGCTTGAGATACCACAATCCTTTAACCGACATTCTCCAACTTTCTTATCGCTACCGTACACACGAGTTTTTGTCAACTTGTGCACGATACTTGTACCATGCCATCCACAGTCCTGCCACTCAACATACATCAGTTCATTAATTTTGTACGCCATTCTTAGTCTCCGTATTCACGTTTACCGTCAAGACATCCCTGAATATAATCCTGTTCAGAACCTTCATTCGGAGTGACGACCATTTCAGGAGTTCACTACTATGCTTATGAGAAGGAAGTCCACAACTTTCTGACAGTCTTCCTTCGTACCGACATAGATAGGATTCTGATCCTCGAAAAGTC
>JAAGZO010000985.1 GCA_024206195.1 bacterium
AACAAAAACAGCCCTGCACTTAGGCAAGCAATCGGTATAAACTGGGGCTACAACGTGGCGCATACATAATACACAGGCGAGGCGCCAGAATGTTACCAAGACTAACATACGCAGCAAAGCAAATACACAAAACAAGACTAATATCACCTATAATGCACGGGGTATCTGGTGCAATTGTCTAACATATGCATTGATATTTGAAGGTATCAGGTGATTTTGCAACCGTTAACAGCTAGGATGTTAGCATAGGTATATGTTGCAAAGGCAAGTTGCCTAGTGATTTGTTAGGCACAATTCTTCCAAAGGTTGCAATGGTGGTATTCATTTGGAATATCATCTTTTGTCGTGCAAGTTTTTTTTCAGCATCAGAAGGTTAATTTATTTGTCATCAATTTGTGGTCTTCCTAACTGTCTTCTGGTGGTGATTTTTGGGTTTAGAAGATGGAATAGATGGCATTCAGTAGATTTTTTTGATCGTCGTGATGTTTCTTCTGAAGTTTTTTATCTCCAGAAGAACGTGGGCGAAAAGTTTGTAGTTTTTTGTCTTCGTTTTCGGTCTTCGCACTGCTTCGTCGGAAGTTCCGATTTGTTCGTAGGTCAAGTCTTGTGTGGAAGATTTCTTCGTACCCCATGTTTAGTTGTCGCTATTTTTCTTCCGACCGGCGGGGGATATAACGGTAGTACCGAAGGTACCTTAAGACTGTTCTATTAAAACTACCACTTGTACTCTACCGTCCTCTCCACTCCATTATAAGTTAACAGCTATTTTATGTTTGCAAGTACTGGAAACTTCCAGATGTTCCCATCAATAACTGCGAAAGTTGTGCCGGTATTCTTCTGTAAGCAAACCTCATGCACAAAGGTGTTCCAAGCAATGGCTGTATCACGAAATGAGATGCATTATGATGTGATACCACAACTATTGCAAGCATTGTAAGTAGAGTTTGCAATACTAAAAGGCAAAAGTAACTAGGCAAAAGTATTTCTAGGCAAAAGTAACTACTCAAGATAGAGACACACCTACCGTATTTCCTCTAATAGTCACACACCCTCCAATACTATGTTAGTACCCAGGTTGCTTGCGATTATCTAGACAAGATAACGGGCGTTCGGATACGTACTAACAGCGGTGGTTCCCAGCTGGTAGACGTCCAAAAGTCTTCTTGTGTAGTGGATTTCATAGCACCAAAGAGTTTGAATCGTCCGTAGACTGAATACAGTCCTTTTTAGGATCGTGCAACTTGATCTTGTGTTCTTTAGATTTGATCAGGATCCAAAGCGCAGCAAGACTGAATCCCGAACATCGCATTCACCAAGTACTGAAGGCGGAACCTTCTGAGAAGAAAGAGAATCATCAAGAACCATCAACAACAGTTTTGCTCCTCATTGTATTTAATATTCATGAAGTAAAGCAACCACCGATATATAGCACAGCCGCACACGTATGTA
>JAAGZO010000986.1 GCA_024206195.1 bacterium
AAGTAATAAATAAAATGTAGTTCCATCCTTGTTTGAAGTAACTCCTACCCTACCTCCAGATATTCTAACAATCATCTTGACTATATAAAGTCCCAGCCCAGAACCTAGTGGATCTATCTCCCCCGCCTCATCTGAACGGTAAAACTTGGTAAATATCTTCTTCTTATCCTTAGGGGGAATCCCTATACCGTTATCCACAACACTTATACGATAATGATACTTTTCCTTCTCTAAAACCACCTTAACAGCTCCTCTGGAGTACTTGATGGCGTTGGTTAAATAGTTCTTCAGTGCCTCATGTACAAGCCCTGGATCTATTTTAATGGAAGGAGAACCAGTAACGTTATGCACAACCTGAACCTTACACTTCCTCTTAACAGCCATATCCTTATACGTCTTCACAACAGTAGCGATAACCTCTTTAAGATTCGTGTTCACAGGCTCAACACGTACCCTTCCTTCTTCCAACCTGGCAATGTTCAGCAAATCATTTACCAACTTCAACATCCTTGTGTTGGAGTCATATATATCATGCAATAGTTCTTTTTGGTATGCACTTACCTTTCCAGCCTCCCCATTCAGGAACAACTCTATATTCCAACGTATTGAAGTCATGGGAGCACGTAATTGGTGCGCAGCCAAAGAAACAACCTCTGACTTCATTTTATCAACTTCAGCCTCTTCCGCAACATCACGGAAGGATATAACAGCACCTGTTAGCTTATCATTGTCGCTAAACACAGCAGACACGTTAACAGACAAAGGTACAACCCCTTCTTTTGGAATACGGACAAAAACACGCAATACCTCTGAAGGAACACGTTTTGACTTCTTTCCCTTTCTCATCACCTTTCTAAGAGCAAGGCGTACAGCATCTTTTGTCTTTTTCCCCTTATCATTCCTTACCAAGAAGAAATGCCAGTAGTGGTCATTTATTGTAGAAACCTTTCTTTTATGAAAAAACGTTAATGCAAACTTGTTTATCGAAATTACCTTCAGCTTTGTATCAACTTCAATAACACCAGTGCCAAGACTGGCCATAACACTTTCGTACTGCTTTTTTTGAGCTTCGCTAGATTGAACTACTTCCATATATATAGTATACCAAAATATCCCGAGGAACGGGATATTTCAATAATATGGTGCTGGGTCTGTATTGATTCCGTGTTTTCTCTCCAATTGTTTCTTCTTCGCTAAAGTAACTTCTGCTGGTTCATTTCCAGCTAATCCAGCATCTTGCCAACTACCAACTCTTCCGTCAGTATACTTAACATGATAGAACGTACGTCCATCTTCATGCCGAAACTCTAATTCTTCAGCTTTTGCATT
>JAAGZO010000987.1 GCA_024206195.1 bacterium
AGTGCACTTATGTGTGCCTGAAAAGACTAATATTTATAATTTACAGACAGACGGCGCACAATGGAGAATAATAAAATATAAATATATATTTAAATTTTGAACAAAACAGATATTGAAAAGAAGATAAGATAACTACTATTCTGAACCCTTGGTCGAAAATGAACTCAGGAAGACAAAGATCGAGTCGCCTCCGAAAAGAGGCAAGCGTCGTTGGGTAGAGAGTTCCATTTGTCAATGGCTCGACAAGCAAAGCTGAATTTGCGGACATCAATCCGCATATCAGGAACAAAAAGCTATTTACATGCCCCCGAGTTTTTAATGCAGTTCTTTGGGTAAAGAAAATGTTAGGATCTAAGGGAATATGCTCTTTTAAAATTGTATAGTACTAAATCAAGTCTGTCTTCAACCTCCTGAGTTGAAGAGACTCCAACCCAAGAAGAAGAAGACGGTCCTGATAGGAAAATGGTGCTTGACCTGACCCGACAAAAAGCCTCCTTGTATAATACCGCTGCACTCTCTCGAGTCGTGAAATGTCGCCAATTAGGTAAGGGTTCCAAACAGGACTACAGTACTCGAGAATAGGGCGCACATATGGTACACTTTAAAAGCCCATATGTAAGGTTGAACAATCAAACCCACATCCTCGGGATTGGAAATTTTGATTACGGTTAGTTTGAGCGGCATTGGGAGCGGCAGTTTTCAAC
>JAAGZO010000988.1 GCA_024206195.1 bacterium
AAATCCTGTAACAAAAGATATCAACAAGACTACGCTAATGATTTTGTTTACTGTCGGACTACGGAACCATGTTGATACAGGCTCCCAACTAGGCCACCACACAGGACCATCAGCCAAATAAACCATCCATTTTGGGACTTTACGTTCGTGGTATTCTTTTGTATTGTATAGATTGCCAGCAAACCAAAACAGCAAACAAAAAAGCGAGCCGACAATAACCATTGAAACCAACCCTGGTATCCCGCTCGTGGGTACAAGGTAATGCCCAAAACTCAATACAAAAAAGAGGATTATAAATCCACATCCACTGGAATATTTCATAACTTTGTTATTAGAAAGCTATTTCGCACCCAAAATTAGTAGCTACCTCTTGTAGTTTATGGATTGGATGACTAGGTTTCTTCTGTTTCACCATATTGTTCAATAATATCAAAGCAAATATCTAGTACCTGGTCCCTGTATCTTTGATTCACTTCCCAAAGAATCTCATCCTTTTTCTTAAGGGCATCTCTATCCCAATGAAGTCGTTCCGTTCCTTTCGGCAATGCATCTGTTTCATCATAGTATGCGTCAAATATTCTTATGTATTTGCCAGATATTTTCTCACCTTCAACTCCAGCTTCTGTGTACATCCAGAAGAGAATTCTCGCCATTTTGACGCAGCCAATAGGAAACCCAACTTGATTAGTTACTATTGCACGAGCGTTTGAAGCGAGTTTCTTGAGGTTGGTTTCTAATTTGGTTTTTTCAGTCTCCATAGCAAATACACCTAATGTCCGAGTTTGCAGACAGAATCAGAGTTTCCAACTATCCTACC
>JAAGZO010000989.1 GCA_024206195.1 bacterium
ATTCCTTGCCTGTTCTCTCTAGTCTTTTCTTTTGTTTCCTTTGTCTCTCATGGCCTCTTCCTGTGGATGCGAAATTGAACTCTTCGCAGAACTTCTCTTGCATCGAATTTCGACCTAGAGTTTGTAGTTTTGAACATCGAATGGACGAATTATCATCATTGCTAGCAGTTATCTTTCTTGCTGCTGTGGTATTAGCTGCTGTACCTTTCGTCTATCTTATGACAAAATGGGTCTTATCTCAAAACTGCTGGAAACGACCACTCGATAAGCCTAAGGTTGAAATTGATAAATCTGCTAAGTCTTCTTCCAAACCTAAGGTTAGGATTGAGATTGATCCTCCAGAATACCAGCCTGGATCTGACTGTTCCATGGAGAAATTACCATCTGGACTTTGTCAGTTCTTTGATAGATTTCCTATGCAAATTATTGGTAGTACATATTTCTTTCTATCGATAATGGCAGTTATTATTTCTCATTTTTCTATGCACATTGCCCTTCTTGCCATTATTGGGTCTATTGTAGCTGCTGCACAACCTCCTGAAAGTCCACCTGTCTGTGCATTGGAAGGTCAGGCTTACACTAAGTTGACGATTATGGATAAAGTCTTAGTAGCATTAATAGACACAGGATCTGCTTTGACTTTGATTTCTCAGTCAATTCTTCCTCTTATTGGAAATCCTCCTATGTATCCTAGTCCCGTACCTAATGCACAATCAATGTCTGGAATCTTTCCTTTACTTGGAGTTATTTATGTTGATTTGATTTTACCTGCAAACGTTATTCGGAAATGAATATACGTAATTCAAAAGACTCCCTATGATTTGGTACTTGGTACTGATTTAC
>JAAGZO010000990.1 GCA_024206195.1 bacterium
CGGAAATCATCTTTCTCGCCCTCGAAAAATTCACCGCGTTCGACGTTATCTATTGACTCAGCCTCTTCAAGGTTTTTAAAGTGCATTTCTATGTTATCATCCAATTCCCAATACATCTCGGTAGCAACCCAGTTTACTTGTAATCCACCCAGTCCTTTCTTAGGTGTTACTTGTATTTGACTTCCGGTAATATTGCCATCATCTTCAACAATGTTAAACTCTCGTAAAGTAAAATCCCCAGGATATTGAAATGAGAAACCATATTTGGAGAAGGTCTTATCTTCTGGATCTGGAGTGCAGCCAGCGAGTAATAGCAGAAGAATTGTTGTGAGGAGTATAGCGCTCAGTAGAGTAATTATTCGGTTATTCATATGCTACATTGAAATAATCGTTGTTATACGAGCACGCCAAGTTTATCATTAAGTTCAGTTCTCACGAGAGGTATCACATTACTATTTAGATGGATTTCGTCGCCGGCATATTCTTTAAGCATGAGCCCTTTCTTATCTGAAACCTTCGAATAGATATCAATGAAAGGGTAATGGTTTTTATTGCAGAAATCCTGTAGTTTTTGATTGAACCTATGAGTAATTTGACTGCGTGTTTCGGGAGTTGCGTAGAAGGGAACGTTATATTGGTTGCCAACCATAGTGGCTGGAGATATGCTGCAGATACAGGGTATAATTCCTCTATTCCGTATCTGATTTATAACCTCTCCGTATTTTGTGATAGTGTTGTCAAGTATCTCTTCGATAGAGTATTTCTCATTACTCTTTTTAAACTGGTAATACGCATGGATTCTGCAGTCGATCTCACCGAAGATCAACATTACAATGTCTTTCTTGCTTATTCTGTTGATAATTCGAAATAACTTCTTTTGTGAATCAGTAGTGCTTTCTTGTTTTGAGAGATTATATGCTGTTGCTGCACCAAGGTGATGCGAAATGAAAGGTTTATTTCCCTTGAAGACTATTGCATGGCTGTCGCCTATTACATGTACAAGGGTTGTCCTTTGTGTTCTGGAGTAAAGGATAAGCAGGATCTCGTTAATTGTTCTTTTAAAGCTTCTCGCATTCTGGTCGATTATGTACCAAAACGCATAATGAAATCCCCTCTCCTCGTTAACCGCTTTAGCTATAGAGAGTGTCTTCCTTAATTTAACAAGAGCGCCGCTTTTTTTCAATGCCACTTC
>JAAGZO010000991.1 GCA_024206195.1 bacterium
GACAAGTCCAGACAACTAACTATACAGACAAACAAAGCTTAATAGCTTACTGCTCATTTTCATCTTGCATCTGGGTATCGTCCGGGTTCTCTGCTTGCTTGTCATTCTGTCCTGTTGCTTGTCCAGCGTCCTGATTCCTTGCTTGTGTGGCGGCTTGGTCACTCGCTCATTTGGCGGTTTGAGCCTGAACCGCTTGTAGACTTTCCCAGTATCTTTTGTCCGATTTCTTTGTCCATTCCAATTCTTTTACTTTGTTTTTGTACCGACTATCGTTAACTCCATATAGGAATAGGAAATTTTGGACTTCGTGTGTCAACTTTTCTATTATATTTTCATCTGGTTCCCATTGATCTTTAGTAGAGGAGCCAAATGATTTATCAGCTTGAGAAAAAGTTTTGGCAGATTTTGTAACAGTAGCTGACGCAACAGTAGAAGTTGATTTTGTTGTTACGTCACCAGCAACTTTACAGGTTAAAACTATATATTGTTTCATGTATTTTTGAATATAGAAATTTCGTGAATAATATTGATTA
>JAAGZO010000992.1 GCA_024206195.1 bacterium
AGAAAGAGAAGAAAAGGATAAAGAAGATGGAGAACTTGAGGAAGAAACTGAAGACTCTGAAGCATTGGAATCAGATTCAGTGGTTCCACCCATTTATCGACTTATAGCTCACTATTTTCCTAAAAGTGTGAGATGTAATGTCTTGTTTATGCTTGAAGATCATGCTGAAGGTGCTGAGAAGACGTATTATACTTGGGCAGTAGATAGACACTGCGACCTGAGTCTTATATTACAATTTGAACTTGAATATCAAAGACAGGAAGGAAGGTGGCCTGCTGAACCTTATGATCGAATGTGGCCAGGATATTTTGAAGTACTTGATGATTATTGGCCATTTGAAGACATAAAAGATGCTCCATCATTTACTCCTGCAATGTTAACTGAGGAAAATGCTGAGATTTGGCCGCTTTACGCTACGCCATACTCAGCATACCTCGTGGAACAATTTTGTACATTTTTGTCATATGCTCCAAAATGTGCTCCTGATGATCCATACATTCCAGATGACAAATTTACTGAAGCCTGGAACGATTCGAAACAACTTTTACAGGACTGTATGGATGCTCATTTCCAATATAGACCTGATCTTATTGATGAAACTATGTTACTTGATCACTGCGTTTCCCTAATTGAGGAGGTTGGTAGATCAATAAACAGGATATGTGATCCAAAAATTGTGAGACATATGTTAAAAGTTAAGAGTGATGGGTTGTGGAGAGCTCATCAAGACTTGAATGCCGAATCTGAAAGAGAACATAAAGAATTTTTAGAAGAAGAGGCAGAAGAAGAAGAAGAAACTCCAAAAGAAAGAGAAGATCGAGAAAAACTTGAGAAAAGTCGAGCTATAGTTCGAACTCAACAAACTGGGCACATGCATGATTTTCAAGATGAAAATGGCACTCAGTTATATTCGGCAGTTCTTAAAAAACCAGGCCTTCCATCGCCTGTAATGCGAATTTCTACGCAACCTATTGTGAATGGAACAGCTCCGGATCAATCCCGAGCTGCTTCGATTCCTGTTCCTATTAAAGAATTAATTTCAAATGAAGCT
>JAAGZO010000993.1 GCA_024206195.1 bacterium
AGCAGTATCCGAATATTTTGATGTTGGGAGCTGCGGATACAATTTCTAGAAATTGGACTTTTGTCTTGACTGAAAATTAAATAGAAGACGGGTTCTCTTATACTTTTCCTGTAGGCTTATGTTAATGAAGAAGGCAGCGAAGGGAGCGAATCGATCCCAATCGCTAACGTTTGTAGCTACGTAGAGACTCATTATAGTGACGGGTACTGTGTTTTGACATTCAGTTGGTTTATTACAGTGCAGATTGTAAACTGTGGTCTGGTGTTTATCGATTCTTATACAGCTTATAAGGTTACTGAATGAGCTCAGTTGTAAAATTGGCTCTTCGATAAGATCATGCACGGCTTAGAGAACTTAAGAAAAACATTTCTCTACTACGGCGTGAACTACAGCTACAGCAGTCTGATAGAACATAAGATGGACAACTACGTACTTAGAATGACATACTTAGGAACTACTAGAATGTATTGATTTCCATCTAAGATGATTTTCTCATGGTATCGATTCCCCATATATCGAACAATTGTCCACAGAGAGTTGAATGCAAGGGAACTTTAGGACCAGGACGAGAATCCTTACGCCGGGCACAAAAGCACCAATTGTAAATGTCTTGATTCATTTCGTCCCAGGAATAATGTTGGAGGATTCGAACAGAAGTCTTAGCAATACCTAAATAACCTGCTAGAAAGTCTTCGTGCAGACTTCCCATTA
>JAAGZO010000994.1 GCA_024206195.1 bacterium
AACAAGTCAATTGCTAATTAAGTTTAACTTTGAATATTTCCAAAATTGAAACTTTTTAAATGTTTATTTGATAAATTAATGATTACTCTAAATCAATCTAAAACAGTCTCTGCTCATTCGTTGCGGTCTCCAGCGCGCTAGCCGCCCTCGTCTCTAATCTCACCTTCTTTCCCCTTGATAACAAAGGCACTTTCCTTAGGAGGGTTCTTGTAAACATCAGCATTTTACACAATACTAAGAAGAACGCCAATAGCTCCCAAAACAACAAAGACGACTAATCCATAAGCGTGTCCTCTCTCGTAGTTATCAGCAATAGCTCCAAGCATAGGAGGGATGAAAAAGCCTCCAAGAGCACCAATTCCACCAACCATACCACCAACTGGGGCGATAATGCTTGGGCAGCATTTAGGAATCCACTTGTAAACAGCAGCATTGGAAAATCCACTACCGAAAGCTAGTACGATTAGTCCAGCAAACTAAGTCCAATGGGTCTCTGATAGAGGTGGGCACCACATGAAAATAGAAGCTCCGATCATAATAAAGAGCAAGCCCATGATGGTTGCCTTTCCTCCTCCGATGTTATCAGTGGTCTTGCCCATTGCCGGTCGGCAAATTGAGGCCAAAATGGAGTAACCTGCTGTGAAGACTCCAGCAACCTTGGTTGTGGTTTGGTGGTAATCACTGTTGAGGACGGGAAGCCACATAGTCAAGGCAATGAAACCGCCGAAGCAGACAAAGTAAACGTATGAAAGGACCCAAGCCTTGCCAATTCCAAAAGCAGCAATAACAGTCTTTGATACCTTTGGAATGTGCTCTTGTCCGAGCCATCTTGCGATCTTGCGCGAGTCATACTCGTTCACACCTTGTTCTTGGAGTTGATGGAAAGGAGGATTCAACATCCCAGCGATCGATACTATGCTAAATATCACCAAGAAACAAAGCCAGATCACATAAGCCCAGTCGATTCCCCAAGCATCAATGACAAAAGGCAAACATAGAGCGAAGGTTCCTGGAAAAGCATTACCAATTCCTCCATATAAGGCTTGCCTGTGCCCTACTACCTTCTTCTCGCTCCAAAATAATACATTGATTATCATTGGAAAGGTAGCTACTCCACATCCTGAAAGTAATCCTCCAAAGCACCAGAGGATATAATCTGCTCCCCACCCTTCCATGGTCTTCAAGGTAACCGTAAAGGCAAGGTAAGTATTCAATGCCATTCCAACGCAGGCTCCTACAAGCAACCAAATTGTTCCTGTCTTACCCCCGGTTTTACCAATATGAGTACCAAATGGCCATCTTAGAACAGCACCCGTAAGAGCAGGAGAGCCTGCCAAAACACCCTTAGTAAAACCTTTCAGTTTCTTGCACTTCTTCAATGTTGGTCCGAAGACAGCAAGTGCAGCAAATCCAGTTCCAAAGGCAAGTGTTGTCGCTATTAATGTTGAGTTTGGTGTTCCAGCGAGGTTTCCTATCTGTTCCTTATAATGAAGTTCAAGAGGTCCTGGAAGTTAAGTCTTCCACTTAGCAAGGTCTAACAGATGATTCTTTTCTTATCCTTTAGGAGGAGCGTCGCTCCAATCAATAAGCTTTGCTTCAGTCATGTTTAGATATTTTATTTTAATTCTAATTATAGTTAATACTTATTTAAATTGTTAAAAGTTTGAATTTTTAATTTTAATCAGAAATTTTTCTGATCTTTAATGAATGATATAAATTTCAAAATTCTCAAAATTTCATAAAAACTTAAAACTTTTATTTTGAATAACCAATAATCAAAAGCAAGAAATGA
>JAAGZO010000995.1 GCA_024206195.1 bacterium
ACTTAAGAAGAATGTTTTCTACTATAGCACGAGCTACGGTTTCAGTGGCCTGGTCAAACATAGGACAGACGACTACATACTTAGTGATGTACTCAGTAGCCACTAATATGTATTGATTTCCATCTACTGTTTGAGGTAATTTTCCCATAATATTGATACCCCACATATCAAATGGTTGTCCACAAGGAATCGAATGCAATGGAGCCTTAGTACCAGGATGTGGATCCTTACATTGAGCACAAGAAACACAAGACTTACACCAATCGTAAATGTCTCAATTCATTCCATCCCAAAAGTAACATTGGCGAATTCGAGCAAGAGTCTTAGCAATACCTAAATGACCGGCTAAAAGATCATCATGTAAACTTTGCATTACGGTGGATTGCAAAATGGCGGGAATAACAATAAGATCAGGTCGATGGATATGCCTAGTCTCAGGTCCTATCGGCAAATGGTAAAGCGTTTCTCCAATAAGCTTATAATCCTTAGAGGCGAGATGAAGTTTCTCGGCAAACTCATCTTCAGCGGGCAATGTTTTCGTCACTAAGTATTGATACAAGGGTCCTAAGATAGGATCTTCTCACTGGCACTTAATTAGATTTTCCAGCGGATCAAAAGGAACAGACGATGGCACGGCGATTGGCGTGACAGCGGACAAAGCAGCACAGATTGAAGGTTCCTCGGCAAAACTTTCCTTGTCCTTGTAATTAGGGTCCTCAGGAATTCGAGATAACACGTTGGCATTACAATTTGCATGACCACTACGGTACTCGATATCAAAAGTATATTGCTGCAAATAAGCAATCCAATGGGCAAAACGTCCAGTAGGATTCTTC
>JAAGZO010000996.1 GCA_024206195.1 bacterium
CAGTAAACGTGGGCGACGAATTGCCCTATCTTTTGATTATAATTTCATCCTCAGCAGCTTTGGACTTGCAGAGTTAGATGCAAAAAACCGGACTTATCATTCAAAGTTTGGCACTTCACCAATAAACAGCCTAAGGCACGAATTCAAATTTTGGTGCCAATTTTACATACGAAGATATTCCACAAACGAGACATTTCAGAAGTCTATTATGTATAACAGATCATTCACTGTTCTCAATTGCCGGTTGATATTTTCCTATTTACTGTTCTGGAACAAATAGACGTACATTACATATGCATTAGTGAAAGATCCAACCTCCGGAAAGATCACAGGAGTGTAATCAATTGCAAACATTTCAAAAAGTCACTACCGTAGCTGGCTCTTTCGACCTGTGTCAAGAACATTTTAAGCGGAATACTCCACAATGCAAAGAAAAATTGCTAAAACCCAGCAGCCAAGATATCGCTATAGGCATTAAGATTTTCTTGTTGCATTGTTAAGAATACGACTTTCAGAAATCTGGACACTAGTTGGAGTCTGGATAACTCCCTCCAGTTGACTGAAGTTCATTTATCCGGAGGCCTACCAGCATCCAAATCGCCCAGGTTGTTTAGTTAAAGAGCGTACGCCTACTGTGTTATGAAGCGACATAAAAAC
>JAAGZO010000997.1 GCA_024206195.1 bacterium
ACTTAACTTACACTTAACTAACCCTTACCCCCTCAGTCGCCAAATGCGAATTCTACAACCCCGGTGGTGCCGCCAAAGATCGTATCGCTAAACGTATGGTCGAAGATGCCGAAAGAAAAGGCATTCTTAAAAAAAACAAATCTACAATCATCGAAGCAACCAGTGGTAACACGGGAATCGGATTAGCCTTTGTAAACGCAGTAAAAGGCTATAAAACAATCATTACCCTTCCATGTAAAATGTCAACAGAAAAAGCCGACATACTCCATGCTTTAGGCGCCAAAATTATAAGAACCCCAACAGAAGCCCCTTTGACATCCCCCGAATCTCATATGGGAATGGCTCGTCAACTTCAACTAGACATTGAAGATGCAGTAATCCTTGATCAATATGTAAACCCAGGTAACGCATTAGCACATTACGATGAAACTGCAGAAGAAATATGGACGCAATGTGAGGGGAAAGTTGATTACCTAGTAGTAGGTGCTGGTACTGGTGGTACTTTAACTGGTTTATCGCGTAAACTTAAAGAAAAAAATCCAAATATTCAAGTTATAGGAGTTGATCCTCATGGTTCAATCTTAGCTTATCCTGGTGAGCTTAATGACAAAAATGTTAGTTATCAAGTAGAAGGAATTGGTTACGACTTTTATCCTAGGAATGCAGATAGAAGCTCTAAGAATATCGATAAATGGGTAAAAAGTGGTGATTATGAAACGTTTAGAATGGCAAGAAGACTAATTAAAGAGGAAGGATTACTTGTGGGAGGATCTAGTGGATCTGTAGTTGAAGCTGCAGTAAGAATTGCAAAAGAACTTGATATACCTGCGGGAAAACGTATGGTTTGTGTTTTGGTAGATAGTGTCAGGAATTATATCACGAAATTTTTGAGTGATGACTGGATGCTTGAGCATGGCTTTTATTCACAAAAGGAGTATGATGAGATGCATTTTAATGAAGAGTCACCAAAGGTGTTTGGAGAGGATATTAAGATGGGGGATTTAGAGATGACGAAAGTTAAGGCTGTCAAGGCGAGCCAGGTTAGTGTAAAGGAAGTGTTGGAGATGCTTAAGAGTATGAATACGGAATGTGTAAGTTAAATGAGGTTATGTTATGTTTTTACAAATATATTTATATTTATGTTTATACTCATGTTTATATGCGTAGTTACCTGCTTTGAATGACTCTGGAGAATTATATGGCATTATTACACAATGTAATATCACGAATTTATTCGCAAATTTCAGAATTACTGGTGATAGCATGGTTGCGAAAGCCGTTAATAAGGAGTTTAGATGCCTTGATGTGAATGATCCTGTTAAGTATTTTAGTAAAA
>JAAGZO010000998.1 GCA_024206195.1 bacterium
TAATAATGTTTTCAGGAGCTACAAGTAATTTTAATTTAAAGTGTTTTTAAGGTGTCACCTCTTAGGAAATTCTTAAGTTGAATAGGCAATAAAGATGCGGATGAGTACAAAACTCAAGGAAAGATCATATAAGGTCTTAGTAATTGGGAATTTAAGCTTCTTTAATTTTGCCAGAAAAAAGACTTTGGCTGGGAACGAGTATTTTAGGATTATACAGAGTTACTGGCAGATAAGTCACCCAGAGTGAGCCAAGAGCTATAGTTGAGGATACAATAGCCACCTATAGGTATCCAAGGTAAAACTAGGGGACTTCAGCTATAGCCAGACTATACCTATTAACACCCAAGGGTAATACCTGATTAGCCAATAGACAACTAAGGGAATCCATCTGAACCAAGGCCTCAAGTCTTAAGTCCAAAGGCCAATATACCTAACACAGGCCCTCAAGATAGACTATCATCTTTAACCATCGATCACAATAAGAATACTTACTATTCTAGTCTTCATGATGTGTTCTTCCACTCTTCAACTTTGGCCATGATTACCCAACTTGTTACCTCAAATTGACCGACTAAAGCTTCAGGACACTAATTTATTCAAAATTATGGCTGACCAAGAAATACAGGGAGAGAACCCCGGGAACCCACCTCCACCTTCTAACTTCGACCTTCTTCCTCAAAAGTTGAATACTTTAATTTGATGTAGGTTTTCAAATCCGCCATATAAGAGTGTCAGTTATGGCCTACTTGACTAAAATGAACATTCTTCATCTTCCCCCATGGATAGTCAAAATTCCAAAAAATGAAGATCTTTTGCCCAAAACCGGTTTAAAAGAAGCGCTAGGTCACAGCGAGGATGAATTTGCAGCTTGAGCCTTCAATCTAAATTGTCGATCAAATTAA
>JAAGZO010000999.1 GCA_024206195.1 bacterium
CTGATGTAGCTGTTCCTGTTACGTCAGTTATGTCTGCTTCGTTGTCAGTGTTTGCTGTAAAGTTAACATATACAACGTTTCTTTGGTCGTCTTCGTCCTCAGGTGTTGTTATGGCAAACTGTGGTGGTGAGAATGTCTTTGTACTCATCTGAGTATCGCCTCCACCAGTACCGTTGTTGTGTGTTGCTAAGTCAGGCAGTGTAATATATGCCTCGTTTGAGGTATATATTGTTGCTGGTGTGTCGCCATAGTCACCATCGCCGTTCATGTCAACCTGGATTGTTCCGTTGGATTCCTCGCTTGACAGAGACACTTGGAATGTGTTACCGTCAACGATTAGGTTACCAGTTAGGCTTGCATATGAAACCTCAAACTGCTTTCCTGAACCAACATCCTTTACCTTAAGGACACCCTCGTTGTCTGTTGCGTTGCTTCCGGTTGTTATAGACTTAAACTGCATTATTCTGGAATACTTGTTCTTGTTTATAAGGAAGAATTCCTCATCTCTTATCTCTGTTGCTTCTCCAATAACAAGAGCTTTTAGTGCAGTTCCTGTCCATCGTCCTAATCTGAAGTTGTAATCGCTATCAACCCAACCAGCTGTACTGTTCATTGCAAGGATGTACTCGTTGTAATCAACGCCAGCCTTGTTCTTGAACTGTAGTCTGTAGTTGTTTGCTCCATCGGATACGAACTTTACTTCCTCTGGGTTGTCTTCAGTTAGTCCTTCATACTTGTAGTCAAAAGCGTTTAGGAAGAATACTCCTGATTCGCTTTCAACAGCATCAGCGATTGCAGCTGCGCTCTCGCCTGCTCCTACATAAAGGTCTTCTGAAGGTTCATACCAAACTTTGATAGAGCTTATCTTAACATCTGCGCCAGCAGCTGTTCCGCCGTCTGCTGATGTTATGATATCAACCTTAACACTGCTTGAGTCCTCAGAGCCAATTGTAACTGCTCCGCCAACGCCTTCTGTCTGTGTTGATGTGTCAGCAAGCACGATCTTGTCTGCGCCGAGGTCGAATTGTACTCTTCTAACTCCGCCTGCAAACTCTTGTGCCATGATGTCAACAACACCGATTTCTGTTCCGTCAGCTAGTCTATATGTCTCTGTCTCAGCAAGTGCAGGGTCTGTAACTTCTCCTTCAACAGTGAACTTACAGTCTGAACTTCCTACGTAGTCAAGTTTAACTTCGTAGTCCTTACCGTTTAGTGTGTAGGTCTTTGTTTCTCCTTCATCAAGTGTGTCTGAAACAGAACCTGCCATAAAGGTAAGTGATACACTGTTTGTTGCTGAGTGGTCTGCTCTTAGTATACTATACTCTTTACCAAGCAATGTTATTTTCTTTCCACGTAGGTCATTCAGGAAACTGCTTCCTGCTGCATCGTGGTCAGACTTTAATGCTGGTGTAAAAGATATAGTGTAGTTGTACGCAGCTTGTGGTGACTGTAGTAGCTTTAGATATGCTTCTGGTGTCTCATCATCGTGGACATCTGCCGAGTTGGATGAGTCCTTTGCATATACAATTGTTGCTGTTGGTAGCCCCAATACCTGTGTGTACTTGAAGGTTCCATACTCGTTTGAGATTGAACCGTCCTCAAGTGCAGCTAGGTCTGCGCCTGTAACAGATGAGGTAATGCTGTTTACAGCTTCGCTGAATTCGAAGTTGTTTGTTGCTTCCTCAATCTTTTTGGAGTCACCAGTCATTGTAACTGATGTTCCAGCGCCTGTTGCTACGCTCTTCTGTACCTTAGCAGAGTATTGCATGCTTGTTGCAATGTCAATCGAACCTATAACGTCGTTGACTTCTGCTTGGTCACCAACTACCAAGAATGCATTAAACGCGCCGTCTTTTACAAACGGTGCAGGGTAGTTAGCCAAATCTGCTGCGGCTGTTGCACTCAATAGAGTAGCTCCAACCATTGTAGCACCTGTTCCAAGTGCCATCATTTTCTTAATTGTCTTTCTTAACATCTAAACACCTCCGTGTTTTCTTTTTTTGTTTACTCTAATTTTATAGAGCCCTGAGGCTCGTTTACCCAGCAAAACTACCGATCCTATTTAAAGTTTGCGGTGTGAGCGTAGTCTAAAACATATACTTCGCAGCACATGTTTGTACTATGTCTAACGTATTTAACTCTATAGTTTCACCAGTTTGACTATTTACTGTCATGAATAATTTATAAACTTTTCTCTACTACAGGATATACTTTTTGGGCGTTTTACCGTCTATAGCCCAAAAAAGTCATATATGAATGATTACTCGAGAAGAGTTAATTCAGACGGATTTTTCTTTTCCGACGAGAGAAAAAATTACTCTCGACGGTAAAAGCGGTTTTGTTTTGAGAAAAAATTCATCGACAATAAAAGCTTAGTTGATCTTGCTATCTTCTAAGTAAACATTAAAGATGAAAATATGCTCCCAAACAGATAATACTATCTCTAAAAGAACAAATATTAGGATAAGTATGCCTATTAAAATTAAGATGCCTGTAGATTGAACTCCATAAACAACCGGATTCATGATCATTTGATAAAGAATGCTAATGCCCAACACAATCAACCAGGTTATTAATGTGTGTTTAAAGTGAACCTTACCAAAACATGCACCAGCTTCAATTGTTTTTTTGAATCCCTTATTCTTGAAAACCATAGCAACATAGACAAAAAACATCCTTAACATAACCAAGAACACCCAATAGATAATGATTACTGCATAGATTGAAATAAATGTCAGATTAGCAAACACATTAGAAAATAGGTTCGCAGACGCAATGGAAAAAAGAGCAAGTAATGGAATTGCTATTAAGAGATAATATACTACAGAGATTGCAATAATTCTAAAGAAGTATTTTAGACCATAACTAATCCCTTTTGACAGACTAGTCTTATTACCTAAGGTTACATCTTTATACATACCATAACTCATACCTGAAAAGAAAACTATAACAAATAATTCTAAGATGAGATAAACAAAGAAAAAAGGGCTGCTAAAAATACCACCCGACATTAATGCCCCTCTAGTGAATGTGTGGAAAAAAAGGTCCATAAGATTTGTAAACTGCAAAAATAATGTGAATAGAAGCGCTGAAAAAAAGAAAGATAACAATTTTGGGACAAACAAAACTGGATTTTTTTTCATCTCTTCCCAACTTTGTTTGAGCTTCTTAATGTAATCCATACCTATTTTAATCAGGGACTCTTATTTAAACTTTATGAAAAAAGAAGTGAATGCGGGGAAGAGGATTCGAACCCCTGTAGGCACTAAGCCACCAGGTCCTAAGCCTGGCCCGATTGGCCACTCCGGCATCCCCGCAGCATAATCCCGAGAATAGAGGTTCTTTAAAAAGTTATCGTATAGAAAGGTTTATATTGTATCTAAGCTGAAAAAGAAAGATATGCCACAAACAAATGAACCCAAGTCTGGTTTATGGAAAAGGCTAGGAACTCTTATTGCAAACCCAAACAGTTTTTTTGACGCGGTTCCAGCAGAGAAAGGAATTGGAAAAGCGTTTCTCATATTTGTAATAGTTGCTTCAGTCACGACATTAATTAGCGTAATCTTTTCTTTTATGCTATACGGCATTATTGCTCTTTTTGGAGGAGCAGAAGTTATCCTATCTGCTATCATGAACTCATTTTTTTCGTTTTTATATTTAATAGGAGGAATTTGCATGACTTTTGTAAGTGCCGGAGTGCTTCATCTGCTTGTTTTAATTTTCAGAGGACAAAGTGGCTATTCAGATACTTACAAAGTATATGTATATAGCATGATACCATTTTTAATCCTACGCTTAATTCCCTTTATCGGTTTTATGGCTATATTCTACTCGCTTGTTTTAATGATAATTGGCTTTTCAAGAGTGCATAAAATATCAATAATAAAATCTGCAGCTGTATGCCTTATTCCGGTGTTGATAAGTATTGTAATAGTCACAATACTTATTGTTCTATTATTTATTGGGCTGCTCAATCTCTCATCAGAACCTCAGTTATTTCCTTATATACTATAAATTTAAATATTCCTAGTTTTTTAGGGCGAATCAAATGGAATACAGAAAAAGAAAAAAAGTGATAGGGGCTTCATTTACAGTGCCTTTTATATATAGTCTGTTGCCTCCCATATTAGTACTCGATCTTTGTGTAGAGATATACCATCGTATCTGCTTTAGAATTTACAGGATACCTACTGTTAAGAGATCTGATTATATCAAGATTGACAGGCATAAACTGGAATACTTAACCTGGTTTGACAAGATTAATTGTGCATACTGCGGCTATGCAAACGGGTTTGCCAATTATTTAACACAAATAGCAGGCGATACAGAGAAATACTGGTGCGGGATTAAACACCAACAAAAAGAGGGTTTTAACGAGCCTGCACACCACAAGGACTTTGCCGAGTATGGAGACGAGAAAGCATTCAAAGAAAAGTATTGCAAGAAACGTAGATAGTATATAATAAACAAAAAGTTTATAAATAGGGCGCTTTTCCTGAGTTACGGTTTAGAGGTTCTGTAGTAATAGTTGATTTAATAATCAAAAGATCATAGGAGGACTAATAATGAGCATTGTGTTTGACGTTCCACAGAACGACCTTATACTGAAGGTTAGCGGTGAACTAAAGAAATTTCCAGAGATAAAAGCACCTGAATGGGCATCATTTGCAAAGACTGGTGCACACAAGGAAAGGCCACCTGTAGATGAAGAGTGGTGGCACATGAGAGCCGCTGCTATACTAAGAAGCATATATAAGCTTGGACCAATCGGCGTTTCAAAGCTTCGTACAAAGTACGGTGGCAAGAAAAACCGAGGCGTTAAAGCAGAGAAATTCTACAAAGGCTCCGGAAGCGTTGCAAGAAAAATACTGCAGCAGCTTGAAAAGGCAGGACTTATAAAGTATGCTGAGAAAGGAGTTCACAAAGGCAGAATCATAACACCTAAAGGTACATCAATACTCGACCGAGCAGCACTTGAACTCGGCGCAAAAAAGACAATAAGCAAAAAGGTAACAGCACCTGTTAAGGTTGCTGCATCAAAACCTGCTGCTGAAAAGGCAAAACCAGAGACTAAAGAAAAAAAAGAAACTACACCAAAGCCTAAAGCAGAGAAAAAAACCGAAGAAAAAAAGACTGACGATCCAAAAAAGAAAGACGATAAAGTGCCTTCAACGCACGAACTAGCTAAGAAAAAAGAAGAAGCTAAGAAAGGTTGATATGTCAGAGCTCGACGAGATAAAAAAGAGAAAGCTTGAAGAACTCAAAAACAATTCGATGGGACAGGCTGAAGAAGAAGCCAAGATCCATCAACAACTCGAGGCATTGGAAAACATGGTTCGAGGGTGCTTAACAAAAGAAGCACGTGAAAGATACGGCAACATAAAGGCTGCGTATCCTGAAAAAACCGCACAGGTGCTCCTCATATTGGGGCAGGCGATTCAGGAAGGCAGGGCCAAAACAATTGACGACGAAATGCTCAAGATTGTATTGAAGCAAATCACACCAAAGAAAAAAGAATTCAAGATCATAAGGAAATAAAATGGCAAGATACATACACAAAAGCAAAAAGAAAAGGCTTGCAAAAAAGCACACTCAAACAAAGTGGGCACCATTCTGGACTGTTCCAAAGAAATACGGAAGAGGAAGAAGAGTACACCCTGGACGACACACTGAAGTAAAGAGAAGTTGGAGAAGAACAAAGACTAAGGCTTAAAATGGCAAACCTAGAAAGAACATACAAAGTACCGCTGAGGAAAGAATTCCAAAAAGCAGCAAGATACAAGCGCACATCTAGAGCGATGAGCGCTTTGAAAGCATTTCTACTTAAACATATGAAGGGTGAAGAGGTTAAGATAGGTAAACATCTAAATGAAAAAATGTGGGAACGCGGAATAAAGAATCCCCCACATCATATTGCCGTAGCAGCAGTAAAAGACGACAAAGGTATTGTAAAAGCAGAGCTGCCTGGCTTTAAATTCGAGGAGAAAAAGGTAGATAAGAAAGAAAAGAAAACAGGAGCTCCTGGCGGAGCAGCAAAAGAAAAGCTTGCTGACCTGAAAAAGAAACTCGAAAAAGCAGGACCGAAAGTTTCTACAAAGAAAAAACTAAGCGCAGAAGAAGAAGCTAAGATAAAAGCAATAAAGAGTTCTGCTGCAAAAGAAGCTGTTCCTAAAGCAAACGAGCTTGCTGAGAAAAAGGAAGCACCAAAGACTGATTCTAAATAAGTGAAAACTTTCTTTCCTTATGTTTAACTTTTTCTGAAGATACTATGCCCTGCAATGAATCGTCTAAAAGTATATTATGCGCATCTATTTTTGAAAAAGCAGCCCTTCTAAATTGTGTTGACTTACCTTTTTGGTAAAGAGTTACAGCATCGACGGGTTTTCCTGCTCTTTTTAGTTCTAAAACAACATTTAAACGCTTCATTTTTTCTGCTACACTAATTTTCATACCACTTAGCAATTCTGTTACATGTTCAAGCCCTTCAATTTCCAAAGCACCTTCAAGAATTTGTTCTTCTAAAAGTTGAAGATCACTTTCATAATAACCAAGCTTCCCTATTCTTTCATAATTTCCAATATTCATAAGCCTTTGATATATGTCATTTCCCAGAATTTCGTTGTTTTCATCATATGACAGAGTTCCTGTACGCATACGCATCTTAACCTTATTGACACTTTCACCAAGAAAAGCAGCAGCCCGCTCTCTACTATAACGCTCCATAGGGTGACAATAAAGTGCATCCGTCGACATAGTCTGTTAGGTAGTGTGAATTATTTTAAAAATTTTGTCAAGCAAAAGGTTTATTAACCGAATCTGATTCTCATTTTATACCCATATAAGAGTATAAAATGAATAAATTACCTTTTGAGAAAGTAAAGAGAGAATTAGTTGTAAAAAAGGATTCAAAGACTTCTCCGAAGTTTGGTTTTCTTCCTGACAAAAGGCCTGTTGATAATCTGATTAGCTATGGTATCGTTAATATCGATAAACCAAAAGGTCCTACCTCGCACCAGGTTAGTGCTTATGTTCGACAAATTCTGAAATTAGACAAAGCAGGACACTCTGGAACATTAGATCCTGGTGTTACAGGAATCCTTCCGGTTGCACTCGGAAGCGGGACAAGAATTTCACAATTATTATTGACAGCAGGAAAAGAATATGTTGCATTGATGCACATACACAAAGAGGTTCCTGAGGGAAAGGTTCACAATACATTCAAAGAATTCGTCGGGAAAATAAAACAATTACCTCCTGTGAAAAGTGCTATAAAGAGACA
>JAAGZO010001000.1 GCA_024206195.1 bacterium
CTTAACAGTTCTTGGTATTGCTGCGGTAAAAACTGATTGGAACAAGGCTGAAGGAGTTGTGGTAGACTACTGCGACCCAGCTAAAATGGTTTGGTCTTACACTGAGGACCCAAACTTTGAAGATATTTACTATGTTGGTGAAGTTAAGTCTATAACAATACCAGAGCTTAAAAAGCAATACCCATCAATCTCTGAGGAAGAGTTGGATAGAATATCTAAGATGGGTAACAGAAGCGACTATGTTGTTGGTTGGAATGACTATGACGAAAATACTGTGCAGGTTTTATACTTTGAGTACAAGACTTATATGAACCAAGTGTTTAAAATAAAGCACACAGCAAACGGGTTAGAAAAAGCTATAGAAAAAACAGATTCTTTCAACCCACCAGAAGCAGACACATTTAAAAAAGTGTCAAGAACCATAGAGGTGTTGTTCACTGGTGCTAAGATTCTTGGATACGACCAAATGATTGATTGGAAAATGTCAGAGAATATGACAAGACCTAAATCAGACACGACTAAGGTTTGTATGAATTATGCTATTACAGCACCTAGAATGTATAAGGGTAGGATAGAGTCAACGGTAAGTAAGATTACTGGGTTTGCTGATATGATAAACATCACTAACCTGAAGATTCAACAGGTAATGTCTAAGCTGGTGCCAGACGGTGTGTACCTAGACATTGATGGATTGGCTGAGGTAGACCTCGGTAATGGTACAAGTTATAATCCCCAAGAGGCTTTGAATATGTACTTCCAAACAGGTAGCATACTTGGTAGGTCTCTGACACAGGAGGGTGATATGAATAGGGGTAAGGTTCCGATACAAGAACTAAGTTCGTCAAACGGTCAGTCAAAGTTAGCGGCATTGATTAACACCTATCAGTATTACTTGCAAATGATTAGGGATGTCACAGGACTTAATGAGGCCCGTGACGGTAGCGCACCTATGGAGGATACACTCGTAGGGCTACAAAAGCTTGCCGCTAATGCATCGAACGTAGCGACACGACACATACTACAATCTAGCCTTTATTTAATCGCTAGAACCTGTGAAAACATATCGTTAAGAATATCAGATTCTGTTGAGTTTGCCCTGACTGACCAATCTTTAAGAAGAGCTATAAGCTCATTTAACGTGGGTACGCTAGAGGAAATATCAAGCCTGCACTTGCACGACTTTGGTATATACCTAGAGCTTGAGCCAGAAGAAGAGGAAAAAGCACAGCTTGAGCAAAACATACAGGCTTCTATAAAAATGGGGGGTATTGATATTGAGGATGCAATAGATATTAGGCAAATAAACAACCTAAAGCTTGCTAACGAGGTTCTAAAGCAGAAGAGAAAGAAAAAGCTAGAAAGGGAACAACAGCAACAGCAGTCCAATATACAGATGCAGGCTCAAGCTAACGCTGAGGCAGCTGAAAAAGCGGCAATGGCTGAGGCGCAAAAACAACAAATCCTAACTCAAGAAAAGATTAGTATAGAGCAGGCTAAGGCACAGTTTGAAATACAAAGACTTCAGACTGAGGCTGAAATAAAAAGAGGATTA
>JAAGZO010001001.1 GCA_024206195.1 bacterium
AAGTAAGATATAAAAGAAGGGGACTAGTGTTCTTCTGCCACGTATCCCTCTAGATAGGTAACATACGCTAAAGTCACCAAAAAGGAATTACTGTAACCACAGGGTAAAATGGATGTCAAATTCGTGATTCCCAGCATGGATTACCCATGCGCATATTATAAAGCAACACTTGTACAGGTAAAATAGCCCAGATAAGTGCCATAAAAGAGCACAGGGCTTTTGTATTTAGATTAGCGCCATAAAAGAGCGCTTAATAAGGAGATATTTTGTATACGTATTGAAGCTTACAGTGTTAGCTATGTAACAGTGAAAGTTGTATCCAAATCGGTACAGTAGTATTTGTATAGCATGCATATGAAATTGTACATAGTAGTGTACTAAGGTGGTGCTACAAGTTATGCATATTTCTAGTGTACATGCAAATTTATAGGTGTGAATTATCATGCTCTTGCTACTGTTTTGGGCCGACTTATAAGGCCGGATTTCGTATAGTTTGTCATCGCCTTTCAAGTTCGTCTTCAGAGCTGCCTTGGGGGAAGAAGGAGCTCTAGTAAACCAGCATCACCTATTGCCGTTGTCCTCTACCGTTCATCGTCTGTTCTTCTACACCTAACTCCTGCACCTACTCAGTAACTAACTTTACAATATTGGGGGCTTGACCGGTTCACGGTTATTTTCTGTGACAAAAATTCGGGCCTTTCGTTTTCGATTCTTGCTTTCGAAATTTCTTGTTTTTTTTGGGGCAGAATTATTCCCGTTCTCAGAGCTTGACTGCCGTGCATTTCTGCACGTGTCATG
>JAAGZO010001002.1 GCA_024206195.1 bacterium
AATAATTAATAAATGAAGCTCATTAACATGATGAAACTATTGCTGCTTATATCACTAGTATCCTATGCACTATCTTTTACTTCCACTACAGAAACCGAAGAAAAGCTCCAGGAACAGATTAACATGAACATTAATATTGGAGAAGGTGGAATGACCATGAAACACAAACACATGCTTGAGAAAAAAAAGATGGAATTAGCCAATCGCAATAAAAAAGCCGCCGCCTCTGCCTCGACTTCTACCAAGTCTAAGGCTAAAGAAGAACCCGCTGCAGCCACTCCTACAACAGATGCCGCTGCTACTACAACAGATGCTGCAGCCACTCCTACAACAGATGCTGCAGCCACTCCTACAACAGATGCTTCTGGATCAGGTAGTACTGCAACCCAAAAACCTCCTAAGATCAACAAAGACGGTCCTATCTACTATACAACTTGGGCTAAATACTTTAAATATAGATCCACTGATACTGATGTTTCTAAACAGTTCTTCATAAACAATTCCTTCTATGTGCAGTTGAAAGTATTTCCAGATGCTAATCTTATTGCGAA
>JAAGZO010001003.1 GCA_024206195.1 bacterium
AAATTATTATAAATTATTATTATAAAATATTTACTAAATAGTTGTAATCTTAAATGAAATTTACTAGCAATAAAATAATTAGAACAAGAAGAGAACTAACATTCCTAAAAATGTTACCATCACACTTAAGTAAGGGCTAGAGCTTCCATCAGGCTTTGGATTATCATCACTTTTTTGCCAAGGAGAAACAGGAGCGAAAGAAGGAGTGGTATCAGGTTGAATCTTGAAAGGTGGCTTTTGAGTGTAGTGAAGTTTTAAGTTTCCAGCGGAATCTACAGCTCCCCAAGCAAGTGTACCGTCTTTTAAGACTCTTAAATCGTCAGATTGAGGTAATGAAAAAGTGGAGACGTCAAATCTTCCATTAAGGATTTTTCCATCAAAGTTTACCAACATTCCATATTGCTTCTCACTTGAGCCAGTAAACCTATCAGAAGTAGGACTTCCAGTGGAATCTGAACTAACAGTTGCATAAGTAATATAGATATTCTTTCCATATTTACCACTTCTTAATCCAACAACATTGCTAGCCTTTTGTCCTAAACTTGTAATCTTGAAGTTAGTAAAGCTTGTTCCATTAATCTCAAAGGTAACAATTCCGATTTCATTCCTTTTGCTGCTTTGAGTTTTTCCATAGTAGTCCCTAACTGTGCAGGGACTTCTTGCATAGGCTACAGCATACTTTTTTCCTAATCTCATAATACCTCCAAGTCTTCCGCAAGCCTTTCCTGTTCCATTTCCGTTGATGCCTTCTCCATCTTCAATGAGGTTCTTGCACCATATTTTGTATGCGGCATTGGTGTTTCTTGTTTTGTCAAATCCAGTCTCTTGTCTTGGATCAGCGGCGCAAATTTTGATGTTTTTAGGAAACATATCTCCTAAAGAAGCAGTTACAAATAGATTTCCGTCATAGTGGATAGATTGAATTAAGGAGTGGGAAGCCCCCCAAGACCATCCATAACGTTCATTTCTACCACTCTCATCAAAACAGAATAATGAATCTCCCGTGTGTCCTCCACTCTTTGCTCCAAAGTAGTTGTAGTGAGCATGTACAAGGCAAACTCTTCCTTTACCATAAGCAAGCTTTCCATTGTGTGGTCGGTACATAGTCTGCATTCCATAAAGAATATTTCCATCTTTGTTATAGAATGAGATTTGCTCTCTTCTACTAGTAGGGTTACCAGTTCCGTTGTTCATTATGTTTCTTAAGAATTGGCGTCCACCTGATGTTGGGAATCCAGCAATAAAAGACTTGTTATTGTTATCAGCATCTCTAGCATAAATGAAAAATCCTTTGGAGGTTTCTACTATATCTAAAGGATATCCTCTTATGTTAAGATCCTTATCAGAAAGTTCTTTAAAATTTGCATCAAATGACTTAACTCTTAATTTCTTAGTTGAATATTCAGTGTAGAGTAGGTATAGACTGACCTCCTTTTAACTTAGGAGCAATAGGAGCAGATCCATAGTTAAAGTGAAGATATTTTTGTTGATAAGATTTTTTGTTTAAGTTCTTTGATAACAATTTGCTGGAGTTAATTCTAGTGTCAGCATCACTTCCATAAGCCTCTATAACGTTGACTGGTTTGCAGAAATAACTAATTTGTCCACCCATATCTTTTGCCCAAACTTGTAAATTGTGGCAACCAACAGTGTTGAATGTGGCATTGATTTGAGTTCCAGTAGTGTCTTGATTTCCGTATCTCCACATAGGAGTTCCAATATTTTGAGTAGTTACCTTAGCAGGGTAAGCAGTGCTCTTGATTAAATCCCCAGCGTATACTTCGATTGAAAGTGATCCAGGCTTTCCAAGGCATTTTTGTAAAATTTTGTCAGAGTTGAAGTAGGTTTGAATGTCCTT
>JAAGZO010001004.1 GCA_024206195.1 bacterium
AGATTATTTAGTATTAGTTTTGGCAGGATCATTAATCGCATTTGTAGCAGCTGCTGTCTTGACTAAATCCTTTGCTCCAGATACTTATGTTTTTGCTCCTTGGTTTGGAGGTCTCATAGGATTGGGAGCTGTTCCAATAGTGCTGTTCTTTAATTTTATTAATAGAGAACTTAGCAGTTATCTCTGTGATCCAAATAAATTCTGTTACATGCCCAAATTTGTAGCTGTCTTGATTTGTTCAGGATTAGCAATAACTTGGGTTATGACTTGTATTAAATCATGGAGGACTGGATCTGAATAAAATGGAGGTTAAAAATATAAAATGATGGACTTATATACTTTCTTAGTTGAGAATGTGTTTGGTGGATTTTGGATGGCATCAATAGCTATGGCTTTGATATTCTTATTGATATTGGCTATGGGAGGAGTTAGTGGATTTTCAATTGGGATGTATCTATTAATCTTTTTCTTTGTAATGGGCTTGGGTAATGGAACACCTATCCTTACTGTGCCCATAGCTATATTCATAATTTCATGGTCAGTATTACAGATGAGGAGATTCTATGAAGAAGTATAGTCACTACACACAAGGGGTAACAAAAGGGACAAGTTTATATAGTTTGATTACCTTATAAGAAGAACAAGCATTGTAATTAATTTACAAATATGTAAAATAAATAAAGTATGGCTAAAAAAAGTATAAGGAAGCTAGGCGAAAAAGAACGTAGAGAAATCCTTAAAGGTTCTCCTGAAGGAAGAACTGAATTAGCTAAGGAAAAGTTTTTACGTTCGCTTGAAAAGAAAGAAGCTAAGGCAGCACTTACAAAACGATTTTCTGGAAGATTAACTGAAACAGCTATTGCTGAGAAGAGACAGCAGTTAAAGACAAGGAAGGCATTGAAGAAAAGGTTTGATACTCCTGGTTTCTTGAAGAAAGGATTTGGTCAAGGCGCTATTTCTGGAGTTGCAGGAGCACTTACTGCTATGTCTAGACCTCAACAACCTCAAGGAGTTTCTCAAGGATTCGCAGGTAGAAGTAGTGGTGGAGGTTCTGTTCCTGGAAGAGGACGAGGACGTCCTGAAGGAAGTTTTACTTATTCTATCCCTGGAGTTGGACCTGTTCCAATTGCAGTTTATAAAAAATACTTAACACAAGTTAAAGCTCAGGCTAGATTACAGAGAGAGTTACAATCGGCACAGCTTTCTGCAACTCCTCCACCTGATCACGTTCGTGGTGGAATGATTGATGAGATGGATCAATTTGTTTCTGCTGATGGTCAAGCTGAGATGATGGCTCAACAACAACTTATGGAACAACAAGCAGCAGCTCAAATGGCAGCTCGTGGTGGATTCGGTAGAGGTCAAGGACAAGGACAAGGAGTTGGCAGAGGATTAAGAAATGCAGCAGCTAGACTTGCAGCAATGGATAGAGCACCAATGGGTTCTCCACAAGTAGCTCAAGGACAGAGATTTGCTGGTGGAGCAGGCAGTGGAGTTGGTCAACCTCAAAGAGTTGGATTAGATGTTTGGGGTAGAGGAGGAAGTAGCATTCTTCAGGCGCAAAATATGTTCAATAATCCAGGACAAACAGAGGTGAGACCATGATAACAATTACAAAAATCACATTTAAAAAACAAGAAAGAAAAATGAAAGGAGGTTTAAATAAACGTTAGAAATAATATGGATAACACAACTTCAAAATTAATTTTGGGTTTTGTAGCACTATTATTAGGAGCAATACTAGCATCACAAGTAGCAGTTCAAGCTAATGTGGTAACAGAAAAGTCAAGAGTATCTGATGAGGCAATTGACATCTCGGTAGCAAGATTAGCTGGCGGAGATATTAATGAGACTTATCCTTTCACTGTAACTTATGCACCTTCAGGATGGAAAATGGAGGAATGTCCTTTGACTGCGGTGACTTATGGAAACTCTACAGATGATTATACTGTAACTACTGATTATGTGATGACTGCATCAACAGGTGTATTAACATTACTTAATACAACTGAAGTTTACCAAGGTACTAATGATACATTGGTAGATTATACATACTGTGGAGATGACTATACTAATTTGGCTTGGGGTAGAACAGCAATTCAAGTAGCTATAGGTTTATTCGCTCTTGGTGTATTCTTACTTGCAGTAGGATTGTTTTATAGTGTAGCAAAAGACACAGGTCTTGTAGGTAAATAAGGCCATTAAATATTATTTATTTTTTAATTTAATATGGTACAAAAAAAGAAAAAAGAAATAGGAGGTTATAACTTTTATAAAAGTCAAGGTTATAAGCCTTCTTGTTGCGGAAGTAAAACTCCACTAGAACCAATGAAGCTAGCTAAATCTGCAGTAGGTTTAGCAGTAGGGGCTGCTGCATTAGGAGTAGCAGTTGGAGCTTTTAAAAAAGTAACAAATTAAATTGGGAGACTATAAAATGAATTTCGGATTTAATAACCAAAGAAGAGGTGGGAATAGAGACTACGTAAAAAGTTCTATACCTGCCGTATGCGGTATTAGTGAAAGAGAGGTTACAGTAAAGACAGCGAATTTACAGCAAGCCATCTCTTCTTTGAAATCTAGAGGATTTAAGATTGTTGGAACATCTCATGGTGTAGGCCCAACAAAAAAGGTTTGGTTCATACGGCCAGGCAGTCTTTAATAAAGATGGAAAAAAATATAAATCAAAAAGCAAAAGAAGTATATTGGAAAAAGGGAGCACCCTACTATTTAACAAGTCATACTAATCCTGAGAAGATGAAAAAGTATTTTAA
>JAAGZO010001005.1 GCA_024206195.1 bacterium
GCTATTATCAGGTGTTTCGCTTCGAAAGTAAACTTCTAGGGGTAACTTTTGATGCAGATTCCGATTTTCTACTTCTTTTTTCAAAATTCCGCACCCCCGACCCAATAATACTCGTGGGACCATGGGAAATAATGAACACAAACAGCACCAGCTCTATCTGTGCTGTCCAATATTTCTGGCAGCTAGCAGAACTCAATTTCTATCAGGTCAGCAGGCTCTTTTCCGAAGCAATATTCACAAGCAAATGCTGCAGCCTCTGAGTGTTGGTTTGAAGCTGTGGCTCCAACTGTCCCCAGAGAAAAGTCAATATTTCCTTCATCTGACTCTCTCGTCTCTTACCAGAAGTAGCATCTCTATAGAAACAGAACTAGATCCCTTCCAGAGGCTTACATGAGAGCCCGCAGCATCTTCAAATGATAGGACTAGTAAAAAGATTAGTGGTTAGAGGAGCCAATTTTCCTTATCATGGAAAGTCAACAGTTTCGTCTGTTAGTTTAACTAACATATGCAACAAAACTAAATGGAAACAAATAGAAGAACATCCCACACAGAAATGCAGTGGGTAATATAACTTGTCACATAGTTTCTTGGGCAAAGATACATGTACACACATGCAGAGCAGCACTTTTTATACATGTTGATTGTATTCCAGAAAGCAGATAGCTTCAAAACTGCACTGTCTAGTTTTTGACCACATTTTCTGCTCCCGTGTAAATCTAAGTCAATGAACTACTGTAATAATAATATATTATGACATATCCTGCATATTCTGCCATTTCCATGACAAATCTGCCAATAATAATAATATAAAAAATTGTGTTCATTATTTCCCATGGTCCCACGAGTATTATTGGGTCGGGGGTGCGGAATTTTGAAAAAAGAAGTAGAAAATCGGAATCTGCATCAAAAGTTACCCCTAGAAGTTTACTTTCGAAGCGAAACACCTGATAATAGC
>JAAGZO010001006.1 GCA_024206195.1 bacterium
AATAATTAAAAACGGTAAACCCCCGGCTCTGCCGGGGAGACTCTCAAAGTTTGACTTTTACGGCAGTGTAGGGCAGGCTTGATAAACTTCTCAACTTTTAATCTTTACTAAGTTGGGAGGAAGTAATGAGAGAGTACAAAAGTCTGAATCATACTCGCTGGGATTGCAAGTATCATGTGGTATTTATCCCCAAGTACCGTAAGAAGAGAATTTATGGCGAACTCAGGAAATATCTTGGTGAAATTTTTCATGATTTAGCCGGCAGAAAAGAGTGCGTAATTGAGGAGGGCCATCTGCATCTTGATCATGTTCATCATGTTCATATGATCATCAGTATACCGCCAAAGCACCGGGTATCATCTGTGGTCGGATATCTGAAAGGGAAGAGCGCAATCATGATCGCCAGGAATTTCATGGGCAGGAAAAGGAATTTTACCGGAGAGAGCTTTTGGGCACGCGGATACTTTGTATCTACAGTGGGACTGGACGAAGAGACGGTAAGAATCTATATTCGCAATCAGGAAAAAGAGGACGAACGGGTAACGCAGTTAACTTTATTTTCAAAACCGAAGCGGAGATAATGCTTTTCCCCCTTTAGGGGGATAGTTAAAGGCCCCTTTGAGGGGCTAACAGAATTAAGCCCCCGGCTTTGCCGGGGGTCATTTAACTTTGGTCGGGTACTTATATGGCACAATAGAATGGTTGGCAATCCTCGGTTGCTAGCGTTTTTTTTGCAGGGAAAAGAAGATTTCATTGATAGATGGGAGGCAGGTATGAAGCTGGCGAGACTGTTTTTTTTACTTTTATCCGTGTTGTTATTTTTAGCTTTGACTGGATGTAAAAAAGATAAGGAAAAAGAGCAGAAAGAGGCGAAGGATACAGGTGCGATAGAAAAAAGTGTGGCTGGTGGCCGGTCAAAAAATGTCGGAATTTCTATTGAGAATGGTTCTGTTGGTGAAGGTGACGAAGGGAGCACAACTCTTAAATTGACGGTTTTCTGTTCTGCGGAGCCTCGTAAGAATAGAGATATAACGGTGAAGTGGTCGACTTCCAATGCTACCGGAACGAGTCAAGCCCAGGCTACAGTTGGTGAAGATTACACGTCAAACAGCGGGGACTTGACCTTTACAGAAGGGGGAAGTCTACAACAGGATATAGTTGTCACTGTGAAAAGCGATACCGAAGCAGAGGAGGATGAAATGTTTTTGGTGACACTTTATCAGCCTGTTAATGCGACTATTGCCAATGGTGTTGGCGAGGGGTTGATTATAAATGATGATGCGGAAGATGAGATTATAAATGATGATGCGGAAGATGAGAGTACTTTTTATGTTTCCAATGATGGGAACGATGAAAACAAGGGTACTCGTGAGTCTCCTTTTGCTACTCTTGCAAAAGGAGTTTCTATTTTATCTGCTGGGTATACTTTGTATGTTTTTCCTGGTAATTATATGGAACGTTTGCATGTAAATGGAAAATTGGGGACAGTTGATGCTCCTATCGTAATTAAAGCAGAGAAGGGAGTTGTACTTGATGGTCCTGATAATTACTCGGGTGGACAACGACAGAACATTCGTATTAAAGATTCAGCTTATGTGGTTGTTGATGGATTTGAAGGGAGAAATAGTGCATTGTCAGGTGTGCATATTTCTTCGAGTTCTTCGCATATTACTCTAAGAAATCTCAAGATACATAACGCCAAGGATCACGGTGTTAGTATTGAAGGTACTGATGTTGTGCTCGAAAATTCAACTATAGCTAATAATGTCCTTAATAACGAAAATGAATCTGCGTCACACTGGGGGTCTGGGATAAAAGTCAGGTTGGCGAAAAATGTCACTTTAAAGCGTAACAGAGTTGATGGGAATTGGGGAGAAGGTATTGCAGCCACGCGTAGCGATCATGTTAAGATTTTGGAAAATCTGGTTATTGATAATTATAGTGTTAATATTTATGTAGATAATTCTCGTTCTGTCTATGTAAAAGGAAACTTTTCCTATAATTCAAGCATGCCAATAGTTCAGCGGGATGGTCGTAAAGCGCATGGAATAACGACAGCCGAAGAACATTATAGTGATTGGGGTAACCAACTTGAACAAATTTGGATTATGAATAATATTGTGTTTAATTGCTATACAGGTTTTACCCATAATGGGTCGGACAAAGGAGAGGGAGGATTACGATCGGCACTAGTCTATAATAATACATTTTACAATATTGAGTATTGGGGAATAAATATCAAAGAAGACAGACACACTAATCTGGAGTTTAGAAATAACATTATCCATGTTAAGGACGGTGCTCATGCAATTTCTTATTTTCGAGATGATTGGAATACAGATGGCGCAGCGCAAGGGGTAACTCTGGGAAACAATCTCTGGGTAACTAAACGTCCTGATGAGGATATTGCAAGAGTATCAAGTACCAGTGATGTTGAGGGACAGTTTCCTGGGTTTAAAATTGTACCAGATTTTTCAGTCGTCTCCTTTCAACTGTCTAGTAGCTCGCCTGTGCTCAACATCGGAGCTCCTGGAATATCTGATCCCTTATGGAATAATGACGTAGAGAATAATACTCGAGATATTGAGAAGTCTGATCTCGGAGCATTAGAGCACGGAGGGACGCAAGAATGGTTTGATGCTTTTTTTGGTTTATAAATCAGAGCGTTTCTCTTTGGTTGCTGCCTTGGCATTCCTTGAAAGCGTATGTATGACTCGACTATCAAGTTTTTTCTTCTTGATTGAATTTAGCTAGGATTTTTTTGGAGTTTTTTACGATCAAGAAGTCTAAAATATTGTAAATTGATTGATGATAACAATGGCAGGCCCTAGCAAAAAAAAACATACTGTCTCCTAGGGCCCGTCTCCAGTAAAACAGTTTTCCTAAATATATATAGTGCGTTGCTCTCTGCTTTGGAGATAATGAGGTTAGGTTCGCTCTATATCGTGTCGTTAGTATCTTATGTCCGAGTAATGTAGCCTTGTTATCCTTTGATATGCTGTCGTCTTGGCAAAAATAATGAACGAGCACTATCGGAATAAACTTGCTTTCATAATGTTGACAGAGCCGAATCCACATATCCCAATCTTGACAGCTGGGAAGGGCTTCATCAAAAACTCCGACCTTATCAAAGCAGGATCTCCTGACCATAGGCGTTGACGTGGTCCCTATAATATTCTGAATAAAAATTTCCTGTTCAAGATGTTCATGATTGAAGGAGGAAAGCTGGGGGCGTGAATCATTTGGATCACAGAAATCCGTGTACACCATCCCTAGTTGTTCTGAGCTACGCTGGAATGTTTCGTACTGTATGACCAATTTTTCAGGAAGCCATTCGTCATCACTGTCTAAAAAAGCGATATACGCAGCCGAGGCCCGTCGAATTCCGGTATTCCGTGCAGCAGATGCTCCTTTGTTTGTTGTATGACGGATGTAAATAATGTCATGGCTTAACTCCTGTAAGGCTGACGCAATGTCTACCGAGGATGCGTCATCAATAACAATAATTTCGATATCCTTAAGAGTCTGACTTAGCACACTATTGACTGCTCTTTTGAGCAACGGAATTCTATTGTAGGTAGGGATAACTACACTAACAGCAGGCATGTTAATCAACCTCTTTGCCGAAAATTATGAAGCAAAATTGATAAAGTTTTGCTACTTTCCTTGTCATTCTTCTAAATAACAATTTTGTATCTCATTGTTATTTTTATGTTTGATCTCGGACGCGCTGGGGGGAACGCTTTTGAATTTACTTTATGTTTCGGTTTAATTTGTTAGCCATCATAAAGTAAAGGTGATTGAGTTTTCCCCTATTGTCATATTCAGCATTAATGAAGTTCCAAAGATCAAATAGTTGATAGAGTCCCATCCTGAACCTGCTTAGACGTTTCTGAGCTTGTGGTTGACATGAGATGGGATAATTATAATAATTAAGCTGTGTGGCGCAAATTGCTTCGACTTCTTTAATATATTTTGGAGTCATATTTCTCCTCCATTTCTCTTTATTATTAGAAATAATCCGTGTTTCTCCCTTTGCATCACCTACCTTTTCTACAGATTTGCTTAAATGAAGCATATTGCTTTCAAAGGGAATTTCTAAAAACATGGAAATATCTAAAAGAATTTCTTGAGGATTATTAAGTAGATCTTCAAAT
>JAAGZO010001007.1 GCA_024206195.1 bacterium
CTTTGACTCATTTAATAGACTCTAGTAACACAGTAGAAACAAATAATCATTTGAATTTTAATAAAGACATTGCAAATAATAAGATTGTATTTACGGTTGGTTGAACATATTTGATTACTTCATTTGTCGCTTTTGATTCAGATTCGGCTTGAACCAGGACATCACTTATAACACATTCAGAGAAAGACGGCACAGGCATAGCGACATATACGACCAGAGGAGATTGAGATTCCAGCGCGAATTGAACTATAGTAATAAATGCTACAAAAGATGATTATATAGAACTAGAAGCCTTACAAACTAGCTGATCCACACTAAACGCACTATCATTGCTTACAATCACGAAACTATCATAATTTATCTATAACTTTACACAATGGTCACAATAGCTGAAAAGATTAAATCATTGCCAAAAAAAGCACAAGCAAACATTATGCAAAGATTAAAGGGTTGAACAACCCAACAAAGGACATCGTTTGCTAAGCAATTGAACCAAGAAGCACCGAAAGCACCTGAAACACAGGTTGCACCGTCGCCAAAAGTACCACAGACAGTGCAACAGCCACAACAGGTGCAACAGCCACAGCAACCTGTCGATCAACGCTTAGAGAACGTAAAATCCAGGGTTTCTCCAGAACTTGCACAAAGAATTGATCAGAGATTTCAGCAACCGACCCAACAGCCCGAACAAGAGCCAGCACAAGAGCAAAAACCGACAAAATGACCGTTCGAAGTAAAGGAGGGTGTTAGAGAATGAGCAAAAAAAGCGGAGAAGCCAGTATTGTTTGGTGAACAGGCGAAAAAAGGCGGTGAATATCAAGCTAGAAGAAACGACATGATAGCAACAAGCCTTGTTGACTCATTTAATAAAGTGGCAAAGTCTGGTGAGAAGGTAGACAACACAACAAGAGACCAGATACTCGGTGAAGTCATAAAATGATATGGTTGAAAGGTGGATTTTGATGATCCTCAACGGATGAACACAGTGGATAGGATATATTCAAGGGTTTTGAGTGAATCTTGAACAGCTACATGGGACGATTTCTATAAAAAAGCCAATATAGAGCAAGAAAAGACAAGTTCACTTGCGACACTAACAACTGAAAACATAGTACAATCATTACAAGACGGTACATATACACGAAATGATCTTGAATCATTAAAGATCTCAGATCCGGCTAAATATGAAGAGGTAAAACTCGGGATACAGCAGAATAACGAATACAACACATACCAAACAACACTGAATACGTATGATAATGTATTTGAAGGCGGTAAAAGTGAATGAGCGACAACCCAAAAAACATATGATTTTCTATGATGACATAGGGAGGCAGTGAATAAGTTTATGCAAATGTCATTTACTTGAGGAACTGACGTAATACAGGAATATAAAAAGGTGATAGGTAGTGATGAAATGATGAAGATGGGTGATGACATAGCGGATAAAGAGTGAGAAATCAACCAACTACAATTAGATATAAACGCTACAGCTGAGGAGGTGAAAGAACAGTACAAAGCACTTCCAAAAAGCCAGATAAACGCTATAATCCAAGACAGAACAGATAAAATGGTAAGAAGGAAAAACAGCCTACTAATGGATATGAATACTATGGAATCTAAAAGAAATAATAGACTAGGTACAGCACAACAGGAATTTCAACTATCTATGCAGGCAAACCAGCAGAAAAGACAGGAAATTATGGATCAATACGGTTTCATGAAAGACATATACGACAGAGAGGACAAATATCAATACGCTCAATTCCAAAACGAAATGGCTTTTGATACGTTTGTAAGAAAAGCAGAGTTTTGAAGGGTTTTCCAAGAGTGAGACATCGACAGCAGAGACCCGAAAGCTGTGAAAAGAGCGGTCACTAATGCGGTAGACTCTACTTTGAAAGAGTTTGAAGGGTTGCCAATAAACAGAAGTAAAGAACAGATAGTTGAAGACATACAAGCCTGAATGAACTCCTGAAAATATAAAACACTAGGGGAAGCACTCACAAAGAATTTAAGGACACCAATTCAAGGTAAAAAGGAATATAACCAACGAGCAATGAGACAAGCGGGGATAGACACAAATGTAAGACCGTATTCAATAACTGACAGTATAATGGCGGTACCAGATGGAAACGGCGGGATGACATATGTAAACTCCACACAATGGTCTACGCAAGTAACAAACAAAAAAGCTTTAGACTCTGTTACAAAAAAAGCGTTGTCTATGAAAGACTGAGACCCAGGCGGGCAGTGTTGAAGGTTTGTCAATAATATGATTTGACAGCCACATTTTTTCAAAGATGAATACGAGCAGAAAGTCACAAAAATAAATTCTAAAACTCCAGAAGTCGGATCTGTGGCAATAATGGCGTCAAAGTGACAACCTCAATATTGACACGTTGCTATAGTAACGTGAATAGATGAAAAGAACGGTAAAATAACAATAAAAGAGAGTAATCGAGGTGGAGACGAAACAGTCCACTCAAGAACAATACCGATGTGAGGGGTCACAGGTTACTATGTACCTTGACAAGGGACACAAACAGCACAAGCTACAGTATCAAAAGATGTAGACGCTAAAATACAGTCTGACTCTAATTATAAACTGGCACAAAATATATTAAATTGAATTGGTGATTACCCTTCCAAGAACGCGAAAAACTACCAAGACGTAGTAAATGCCGTGTGAGACATACAACAATCAAGGATGGGGGAGTCTGACGATGACAACATGAAACTCATATTAAACAGTGCTAAGTATGATAAAGTTTTAGACAGTACGTCTATTAAGCAGATACAAGACCAAAAAACTGTTATAGGCGGGGTCGAAAATCTTATATTTCAACTAAAAGAAGATAAGGATAGTGTTTGACCTGTTGAGTGATTGCTGAGATGAAAAAACCCATATGATGTTGATGCTCAAGCTATTACAGCACAAATAAACGCACTAGCACCGAAAGTCGCAAGGTGAGTATTCTGAGAGGTGTGAGTCTTGACTGATCAAGATATCGAAAGGTATTTGAAGACAATACCAAACCAGAGGATGGAGTCAAACGTCGGTGATGTCGTTGGTGAGTTATTAAAAATAGCTGTGTATAAATCTTTTGTAAATACCGTGACAACAAACGCACAAGCAAATAGAAATGTGATAAATTTCAAAGATGACTATATAAAAGTTAAATCGCAGTTGGATGAGCTTTGAGTCTCACCAAACGCATTTGAGACATACGAACAAGACGTAAAATCATATGATACACGACAAAGCACACTAGACGTATTTGAAGGTGAAGCACCGACACAAACATATACACGGTCACAAGAAGATTTCAGCGAAAGCTATGGGGTTAATGTCAACTTTGACACAATGCCAGTTTATTAATAACTTTGACACAATGGACGAAAACCAGTACAGCACTTGAATGTTCCCTTGAATATCACAAGACCAATCATCTTGGATATTAGAGCAGACAAACCCCATAGGAGACAACGACAAAATGCTTTCTGCTCAGCAAGATCTTTATAATGAGGTTCTGAGGAGAAACAAGCAGAGCAAAACAAA
>JAAGZO010001008.1 GCA_024206195.1 bacterium
ATAGGCACTGAGGAATGACACATGAGACGCAAAACAAACGAAGATACACAACCTTGGAGTGTGAGAGACAGTAAATTCACTATGCTCCCTGCTGAGACAAGAGTCCTCGACACCATTGTAGAAGAGACATTCAAGAAACACAGACGTTGTGCTTCGCTGTCTATGTCAGATATTGCCGATATGACTAATCTCCCCCGCTCAACAGTCCAAGACCAATTGAAGAAACTGAAGAAAAGAGAACTAATCACGATAGACAAAGACGTAACACCAAACGTTATTTGTATCAACACACCATACAAAGAAATTTATTAAACGCATATGAGGACATAAGAATGAGTGGAATGATTTATGACAATGGAGACCAAGTAGGTACATATACTGTTTTCCCGAATGACATTCTTGAAAAGATTGATGACCTTGATTTGACAATAGAGGAAAGGAAAGTTCTTCACCGAATCATTCGGGATACAGTTGGGTATGAGAGAGAGAAAAAACCAGATGGAACAAGTGTAAGGAAAACATCTAATCATTTTCCGATAAATCGTTTTTTGGAAAAGACTGATTTATCTGAGCAAGATATCGAGACAGCATTGGATAATCTGAAAGAGAGAAAGATTATCTCACGATACGAAGATGGTATAACCTTAAATAACCACGTGGAAGAATGGATTTAACTAGAAAACGGTAGAAGTGTACAAGTAACTAAAACAACCCCCGCATAAAATAGCTGACTAAAATTATTTTTTATTTTTTGCGCGCTTCCTAATTTATTCTACTTACATATATAAGACTAATAGTAACTATATTCTCCTCTAAGAACCTCTCTAAGAATCTTTCTAATAATAACTAATAGATAGCTATATCCGTACAGTTATGCTAAGAATGATAAGGATATACTATTAACCTAGTACAATTAGCCGTACACCTCTTTAAATCTGAAGCTAGTGTTACGAGTGAAGCATTGTTTGATAAAAACAAAACCACAAATGGAAATCCTGCTTGCCCAGCTTTGCATGAAAGCGTATAATGCTCCCAAACATTAAGTGCCTGAGTTGATTAACATGCAAAAAACTTGGCTGTATATTGACGGTTACAATTTCTATTACGCAATCAAGGTCAATGATGAGTTGCCTGTGTTTCTGGCTTGGTGTGACTTCCGACAACTCGCCGAAAAGCACCTTGTTGGAGAAAGCGCATATCTTGATAGAATCAAATACTTCACCGCACCAGTCAAAAAATACGGGGCACATGGCGAAAAGGAAAGGCAACATATCTGGTTGGAAGCAATTAAGACAATTGACAAGTTGGAGGTTATCAAGGGTTTCTACGTACAATATGAAGACAAACCCAGAGAAGAGAAGCAGACGGATGTGAATATCGCAGTAGAGCTTCTACTAGATGCGATGGATGTTGAAGGATATGATGTCGCAATTCTAATCACTGGTGATATTGATTTGGAACCTGCTGTGAATGCAGTATGCAATAGATTAGAAAACGGAAAGACCATTCGTGTCTGGATTCCTCCGAATATGAATTATGGTCGTTGGCAACAACATGCCAAAATCCACGACTTCTCTTGTGACCAGATTACTGCTCAGATGTTGCTTGATAGTAGATTGCCTGACGAAATCAAACTTGAATCAGGTATACTTGAATGCCCTGCACAATGGAAGATGCCAAAGGGATTTGAGCTGCTAAAGCTACTGTGAGTGGTCATTGCATACACGAAAACAGGGGGGAAAATGAATGCTCTGAAAGGTGCATAGATGTTTTATGGGCGTGGTATTCTTGCCAGTCTGCTTGTATAATACTCACAATAGTATCTCCTGTTGACAGAGGTGAGTAATGGAAATCACAGATTCATGGAAAGCAATAAAGGAAAACGGAGTCTGGCAAATCCGAGACAAGGACAACAGGTTGATATCCAAAATAGAGCCAAGTTCAGAAGACGAGTCACAAGCTCGGCTCATAGCAAACAGTCCATATCTACTTGAAGCTTTGAAAGGTATGGTAGCCCTCATCGGTGATGAAGATTTAAAAGATAACGGTGAGCTAAGTGGAGCTGCAATTTGCGATATGGCACGTGAGGCTGTTGCAAAGGTTGAGGCAACTACTGAGTAATGATTAGTTGGCCAGAAGTGGTCGACAGTCTCCTTACCTTCTTCACGCATCTACCAACATTATCTTGAATTTGGTGTTCCCAAAATCTGACTACTTTGATACCGCTCACCTCTAACTCTCTCTTGTTCCTGCGGTCCCTCTGCTTGTTTAGCTGGATTTTCTTGTCCCAGTAAGCCTTGTTCGTCTTGGTACCATGTCCGCATCTTGGGCACCCATGCCAGAAACACCCATCAATATACACAGCTAAGTTCTCCTCGGGAAAGAAAAAGTCTGGTCTGGTTCTGCCAATTTTCTGGTGTAGCTTCCATCCCCGTATCCCACTCCCAACAAGACCTACTCTGAATCGAGTTTCTGTGGTCTTGTTCCCACGACCTCTAATTGCGCTCATTATCTTGGAACGCACTGGAGGCACATCTCGGAAATTGCCGTCCTTGAGAGTCTTACGGAGAGCTTTTTCCATTACATTTCTTCACTGTGCAAATGCATCACTAAGATTGTGCTTGATTAAGTGCGCGGAATGACTCTTGTGTGTTGAATGAGGAACCTATTACAAAACCAGCGAGTATCTGCTTTGAGTAACGCTCAATCTTCGCATTTCCGTTCTGGTGTTTGTCGAGTTGATTGTTCTGAGACAAGGGATTCAAGTGAGTCAGTATAAATGTTGAAATCGTTTCATCATCAACTTGGTTGAATTCCTCTAGAATGATATCGATAGCATTCCCAAGTTGGTCAACTACATCATGTGGATGTATACCCTGTTCTTTTCCGACCCACACTTTTTGCAGTTTGTTACGGTCAGTATTCGAGATAGAGTTGTACATATTCATGAGTGCACCAGAAACAAGTTCCCTTCTGTCAGAATCCAACAACGAAAGAGATTCATTGAATAGGAACCAATCTAGGCTGATTGTTCGTATGTCCTTAGAACTTCCATAATAGAAACCAACAGACCAAGAAATAGACTCTTCGTCAAACGAATTTACAAGCTCAAATCTCATCCCGCTCCCGAATCTCAGATTAGGTATCGCTGCACGAAACCTCCTGCTCAATGGATAATGTTTTCCCTCTGAATCTATCTTGACTTTGGGAGGAGTTTTGGGCATTTGGTGGCTATATGATGTTTTCTTGGTGGATAGAAGCTTCTTTGGGTCCGTTCCTAACAAACAGTGAGCTACATAGAATGCCATTAATGGGGGAAATGCATTGCCAATCATCTTGAGCCTGGAAGAATAACTTTTCCCATAGAATTGAAATGTTATCGGAAATGATTGCAAGACAGCCCTTTCCCTTGCAGATAATCGACGAAGTGCACCACCATTTTCTTCATCTCTGATTATGGTACTTTCCCTTGATACGCGAGTGCATGTAGCTGTGATAGTGCGTGCTGGTTTATCCAACGGGTCAGGGAATTGCATGATGTTGTATACAGGATGGAATTCTTTTGCCTCCCTGTTCATCCTCTCTTCTTCTCGATTGAGTGGTGCTTCTTTTTTATTGTCAGTCAGTTTTTCTTTCGAAATCTGGATGTTATAAATAGGGTCCGTAACAGGGTCTTGATTCAGTGAGCGAATCACATCTCCCAATGTTCGATGCTTAACTGTATTGACATATGACTCCAGCACATCCAAAGGGAAATTACCAGCAAGAGTGCGCTTTCTGGATTGAGGCAATCCGAAATTCGCCATGTTGACCGTCGTTATAACAGGATTGAGCTTGTTGAACCTCTTAAGCTGTCCGCCTCTTGCCAACTCTTTTTTCAGGATACCAGCAACCCTTGGGACATTCTCCATGACCCAATGCCTGGGTTTCAGATATTCAACTATTTCTAGGAACTTGTATATGTCTTTTAATCCATCAACAATATCCCCCCCTCCTCCTCTATTAGAAAATGAAAACTGAGTACAAGGGGGACTTCCAACTACAAAATCGACTGTGCCAGGTTTTGGTAGAGAGTCAAATGACATCTCCCTTATGTCTACGTCTTCGAGTTCTGTCTCAAAATTCATATTGTGGGTGAAATTAGCTTCGGACCACCATTCGTATGAATCGATGACATCAAGTCCCGCCAGCTTGAGACCAAGTGTCCACCCACCAATACCGCTGTATAAGTCAATAACCTTCAAATTTGTCATCGTTGTTCAATGAGGAGGTGTTGGAGTTGTGCTCCTGCCTGCCTCCAGCATGGTGTTTTCTTTCCCTCTACTTTATACATTTCTGAATCCGAAGACAAGAGTAAATATCCCCTGATACATCCTGGTTGCCTAATTAGTCTGGATAGGCGTATAATGCGAACAAATCCCATGTAACTGAGGCGTATGGAAATACACAATGAAATTGCTTTTTGAAGGTTATCGCTATGCAGATGCAGTCTTGGAGCATCCTACTTTTCGTGAGTCAAAAACGCAGGTTATGGAAATCCTAAGAAATGCACCTGTCCCGCTTCTGGACCCTGAGAATTACAATCCAAAATCAGGTGGAGTGAAAAGAAGAAGTCGAAAACCGCTGAAGGGTAAGCCAGCTGAAAGATATTTCTTCCTCCCTGTGGACCAAAAAGTCCTTAATAGTTACCTGGATACGCAGTTCAGGAAACTGAAAGGTTGGGAACTTCAGCCACTCATCGTTGGCGAAGAGAAAACCAAATCGGGTCTAAAGACCAAGCTAAAAGGGGATTACAAAAAAGGGACCCTGCAGATTGAAGTCCAGTTTGGGAATATGGCACGATGGTATACCGATGTATTTAAGTTCCAGCTATCCTATTCGTTAGAAGAAATTGACGTAGCCATTCTTGTTGTTCCGACTGCCAAGTTTGCCAATCTCATTGATGAAAATGTGGCATGTTACGAGCGTGTCAAAAGAGAGCTTCCTTGGGCGAAAATGTCGCTTACTCTGCCAATCTTGGTGATTGGTATCGAGCCTGACGACTTTAAACCAATTAAAAAAGTTTATGATAGAGCGTTCGAGGTGCTAAAGAAAAACAAGACAAAACCCGTTGCAAAAATACCGTTCGAAGACAGAGTATCTGACATATCCCTTTTAGATGCTGAAATAGACGATGTTTGAAGAAATCAGAAGGAAAGGTTTTCAAATCTCAACACTTCATCATGCAGAAGCAATTCTAAAGCATGATATGCAATCCGCTGTTGAAGATATTGAGGCTGTACTTCTTAACGTCCAAATTCCCATTGAAGAACTCGTACGTGGTGGAGGTGGTGAAGGAAAATTGACGCAAAGACTTCGAAGAGCACTATCTGAAACGCATGGATGGAAGAAACATAACTTTGAGATGCAGAAGATAGTGGATGGTCAACAGATGGAATCTATATCTCATGAAATCGACCATGTGAAACGCTTTCAAGGGGGCACCTTCGCTCTTGAAATAGAGTGGAATAACAAAGACCCATTTTATGATAGAGACCTTGAAAACTTCAAACGTCTACATGCCGATGGTGCTATTTCTATGGGTGCAATTATTACCCGTGGAGAGTCATTGCACGGAGGAATGCGGGACCTAATTGAAGCTTTTGCACGTAAAGAAGGAATTACTGATATCGGTAAACTCTCGAGTTTCTACACTCCGACTGCCCGACAGCGTGATAAAATTCTAAACGCTGCGGAATCTAGGGGGTCTTTCGAGAAGGGGTGGGCTCATGCATTCGTGTCGGACAAGTTTGGAGAGGCAACGACCCACTGGAGGAAACTTGAAGACCGCATCCACCGAGGTGTCGGGAGTCCATGCCCACTCTTGTTTATTGGAATTCCTAAAGACGTGGTTATTGTTTAAAATTGGTAAGTTATTCTGACCAAATCCAAGGTACTTTCTCGTATGGCAAATATCTGGACAGACAGCGAGGTTGAGGCTATTGTCAAAGACTACTTTGACATGTTTATTTGCGAACTCCAGGGAAAGCCATATAACAAATCAAAACACCGCCAAAAACTTTCTGAGCAACTGAATAATAGAAGTCACGGCTCCATTGAGCGAAAGCATCAGAATATCAGTGCAGTACTCATTGAGCAAAGACTTCCATATATTTCAGGTTACAAACCCCTCAGAAACTACCAGAGGACTCTCCTTCCAGAAGCTATTGAAAGTTCATTGCGCGAAAATCCAAGAATTCTTGAATTGATATCTGAAGATGTTAATGCCCATATTACTGTGCCTTCAGTTGATGACATTCTGAAAGCTTTGGTGCCTCCTCCCCAACCAAGTGTTCAACCTTCTATTTTGAAAGAGGGGATTTCAAAACGTCCTGCTCGAACGTCAATGAATTACCTTTCACTTGAAGCTGCAAATACAATGCTCGGAAATTTGGGGGAGCAGTTCGTAATGAACTACGAGCAAGCTCGTCTGATTTATCTAGGTAAAGAAAAACTAGCAGGCCGATTGGAGCAGGTATCAGTCACAGTGGGAGATAGTGCGGGATATGATATTCATTCATACGAAGAGAGTGGGAATGACCGCTTCATTGAAGTGAAAACGACCAAATACGGTAAGGAGACACCTTTCTTCATTACTGCCAACGAACTGGGATTCTCTGAGAGCTTTGAAAATCATTACCATCTGTATAGGGTATTTAATTTCCGAAGCAAACCGAAGCTATTTACCCTTCAAGGATTCATTGAAAGTACCTGTCATCTATCTCCAGTATCGTACTTGGCACAGATTTAGCCTATTGCTTGTGGAGGTGCATATTATGTTTGAGACTAGAGCTGATTTTAGGGAACCTATTATCGAAATATTACGTGATTTAGGGGGAAGTGCAAAACTCCGTGATATCTGTGATTCGTTTGAAGACAGATATCCAGAAGTAATCAATGCCCCGTTTTTCCAAGAAATAGTTGATGGCGAACCACGGTGGAGAGACTGGATACAAAGATGCCGATACAGCTACTTGATTAAAGAAGGTATCCTTGACCGTAATAGTGAAATAGGAACATGGACGTTGGACTCTGAATGGTTGTAGAGCGATGAAGTGCTCTATTTGAGCAACCAATAGATTATGCGGAACGTGAGGGGAGATTCTATGAGGGTTTCCATTTTTTTGCCGCTATAAAGCCTTCAAAGTATACATGGTATACATGAAAACAGCGTCAGAAAAATGTAGAGATGTAAGGTTGTGTATGGTTTCTTAGGGGTAACCTTCAAATTCTCCTTGATTTCCAATTAGCGGTTGTGTAGTATGGGATAACTCTGTGTAATAGGCGGTTTTATATCAATAATGGAAAGGGATTTGTGGAGAAAGGAACCTTCAATATTTACCTGCGCACATACACAATGTCTTTTTGAAGAATCTGATTTGCCATATATCGTAAAAAAGTACTGTGCGCACTATTGGCAAACCTCTCTATTAACCATGCATCTTTACTAGCCAAAAGATTTTCCAAATAGCTTGGGTGATATCTCACAAGATTGCCAAGGTAAAACATTGCCATATAGATAGCCAATGGCTGATTAAATGGTATCTGCAAATTCCTTCTTAACGGTAACGATAAAAAGAAATCGTACTCACTGTCATAGAGCTTTGGCTCAAATAAGAGTTTTAATGCCGTGTATGAGTCATTAGCAATATCAGTTGTTGGCAATACATCACGTACGTCCCACTTATAAGTGTTTTTGCTTTCAAAAAAAGCGTAGCCGTCTATTTCCCATCCGTGAAGGTTGAATAAGTCTCTCATATCTCGTCTTGATACGCTAACTTGTTGAAACTGTTTGTAGAAATCATCCAATGATTTCTTATATGGTTCCAGTAACTCGAAGGGTGCAATGGCAAGCATTGCCCAGCACTCCTTTTGAGATTCTTCTGCCAATAGACGTGACATGCCTCCAATAGCTTTCGGTTTCCCAAAACCAGCGTTCGCGTATTCGTAAGAGATATCTTGGCAATATGCGAGCAAGTCAACTAGCTTGAATTTTTGTCCGTAAGGACTAGGGGTATCCATGATTAGTTTGTAAAACTTTGGAAAGACCCCATTTCTATCAATCTTCACTTTTTGTTTTGAGAAGTCGCTCATTGCAAATTGATGAGATATTCCATGTTGTACACGCCCAGAAACCAAATTAGGTTCATGTAATGCTATGTATGCTTTGACAAGGTTAAGAAACGAATAATAGTACATCAGAGTACTAGCCCTATAATGCAAATACTTGGCAGATTCGTAGAACGTCTGTGCTTGTCTTGTAAACGACTGAAAAAGAGTCCAAATATCTTTTGCATTGGTAGTATGACCATAACTCTTCACATGGGCTATTCCTGCATTTTCTACCTCAGCTACATATTGAAGCGATGAAAACACCTCGTCGTCTATTTGACAGCCAGTAAATAGTTTAACACTTGGTCTAGGGCTTACGGATAGAGGTCTATATCCAGTATGGTGCCTTTTTTCCTTCATATTGTTTTACCCACCTCATACGATATGACACTTTTACACTAAACTACTGTAAAACACAATATACCACAGCAAAACTGGAAGCTATATTTGTTAGGTTAAGGGAATTTTGGTCACGTAACACACAAAAGGCTATGCTACGGCAATTTTGGCAGCTATTTGGGTTATTTATTGACCTAGCCACAGTATAAGAATAGCGTGCAAAAATAAGCAGAGACAAATGCGGGTTTTGAGCTTACAACTACGTAATTTAGCTACGGCCAAGCTACGGATATGAGTTTCATGAGCTAAGAAATGGTACGTTCAGGAACACCAA
>JAAGZO010001009.1 GCA_024206195.1 bacterium
AAAAATAAAAAAACTTGACTTTTCTTATATAGTATTTTACTTTATTATAAAATAACAATATATTAAAGAGGTAAAATAAATGGAAGGATTAGATCAGGAGCAAACTCAGTTAGAGGGTGCTAATGGTGTTCCACCTGTAGAACCGACAGAGGTTGATCTGTTGAAAAAAGAAGTTCAAGATATGAAGGAAGAATTTAAGAAGGAATTGTCAGGCTTAAATCGTAAGAATTCAGAACTTGAAACTGAAAAAAAAGAACTTGAGCGACAAGGGCTTGAAGAGAAAGAAAGGACTAAGCTTGAGCTTGAGGATGTAAAAGAAGCACGATTAAAAGAAGAATCAGAATTAAAATCATTGAGACGGATTAGAGTGGTTGAAAATACTCTTGTTGATGCGGGCTTGCCATTAGATTTAGCTAATCGAATCAACGGAGATTTGGATGAAGACATAAAGGCTGATGTCACTGCATTAAAAGATTGGTTTCAATCGGCAGTGGAAAAAGAAGCTGAAAAAATTACTAATGAGCGTCTTGGTGGAAAGCCTCCAGTGGATGGAAAAATGCCTGAGGAAAAAGCAATGAAGAGAAGTGATTGGATGCTTCTCAACCCACAGGATCAAAAAGAATTCATGAATTCTGGGGGTAAATTATATGACTAAGGAGACCTAACATGAGTAATACTTTGACCCCGTTCATACCCGACCTATTCGAAGCTATGGATATTGTAGCAAGAGAACTTGTCGGATTTATACCAGCAGTATCAAGAAACAGTAATGCAGAAAGGGCTGCGGTAGGAGAAACACTATATATTCCTATTACCAGCACGGACGGAACTACTGGAGATAACACACCAGCAGTTACAGCACCGGACAATGGAGACCATACCATTGATAATGCAACAATAACAATCACAGATAGTAAATACAGGCCTATCCGGTGGAATGGAGAAGAAAAGAAAGGCGTTCAGAATTCAGGAATGTACTCTTCAATTCTTGCAGACCAGACAGCCCAACAGATAAGAGTCCTTTGTAATCTTATCGAAGCTGATTTAGGTGCGGAATATGTAAGATCATCTAGGGCTTATGGAACAGCAGGGACAGCTCCTTTCAGTTCCAGTCTTGAGGATGCAGCCCAAGTCAGAAAGATGCTTGATGATAACGGATGTCCGTCTTCAGAAAGATCCATTGTAATAGACACAGCCGCAGGCGTTAAACTCAGGACTCTTGCAAATCTTAATCAGGTTAATACTTCCGGGACAGATGCAACACTGAGACAAGGAACACTTCTCGATCTTGCTGGTTTTTCTATTCGTGAATCAGCCGGTGTTCAGACTCATACCAAAGGAACAGCCACAGGAATGGACTGTACAGCAATCGAGCCTATTGCAGAAACTACTATTGCAGTAGACGGCTCAGATAGTGGAACAATCCTTATAGGTGATGTTCTTACTAATGTCACAGGAGCAGATGCGAACAAGTATATCGTTGCTTCTGCAACCGCCTCAGGTAGTGCTACTGGTAATATTACCATTAACAATCCCGGTCTTTTACAGGCAACAGCAATCAATGACGAATTGCTTATCGGCAACAATTACACTGCTAATATGGCTTTCCATAGAAGTGCCCTTCAGTTAGTAACAAGAGCACCAGCAATGCCAGACGGTGGTGATATGGCAGAGGACGTGGTTCAATTAACCGATCCTGTAAGTGGTTTGACTTTTGAATTTGCTCTTTACAAGCAATTCTTGCAGAATGTTATTCACGTGAGAATCGCGTGGGGTGTTAAGCTTATAAAACCTGAATTTTCCGTAATTTTGTTAGGGTAGGAGGACATTATGGCACTTACACCAGTAGAAAGGGATATACTAGATGCCCAATTGCCGATCAATCAGCAGTGCGGATTGGGTTCAGAAATTTACGCTGTACAGAATGGACAAAATATCACTCTTCCAACATCAGATCCATCGGTGGCGGGATATCTTTGGTCAGATAGCGGTACAGTAAAAGTTTCAGCAGGCTAATAGTTTTATATAAATTCATGGTGGCTGTAATGGTCACCATGAAAACAAAAGGTGAAATATGACAATCCAAAAAGTGAAAAAACCTGTATATAAAATTTTGACACAAGCAGATAGCTTCCCATATACACCTTCTATTGATATAATAGGAATTGGAATCGCTAATGATGGTGGTGATACTTTAACCGTTGTTGTCAATGATGGGCTTAGTGATATCACAAT
>JAAGZO010001010.1 GCA_024206195.1 bacterium
ATTGTGATATCACTAAGCCCATCATTGACAACAACGGTTAAAGTATCACCACCATCATTAGCGATTCCAATTCCTATTATATCAATAGAAGGTGTATATGGGAAGCTATCTGCTTGTGTCAAAATTTTATATACAGGTTTTCTCACTTTTTGTAAACTCATATTACCACCTTTTGTTTTCATGGTGACCATTACAGCCACCATGAATTTATATAAAACTATTAACCTGCTGAAACTTTTACCGTCCCACTATCTGACCAAAGCTCCCCCGCTACTGAAGGGTCACTTGTCGGCAACGTGATATTTTTACCGTTCTGTACTGCGAATAATTCATTTCCGACTCCGGTCTGCTGATTAATCGGAAATTGCTTATCTAGTATGTCCGCTTCTATTTGTGTAAGTGGCATTATTGACCTCCTATTAACTCTATTGTATTAACCCATCAAAATGGCTGTATGCTCCGGTTTCACAATCGAAAAACCCCAAACACATGCAACTTCAATATGTAACTGTTTGTATTCATAATACAGAGAAATTTCATAAGAAATCCCGGAAACTGGATCTGTTACAGTCATTCTCTCCAAGGCTGAATCTCTAGGTACTCCACCTACAGACGGAAGCATAGGAAGTCTTGTAATAAGAACTATAGCGTTTCTGTTAAATGCCATGTTAGCAGTATAGCTTGCACTTAAAGAACCCTCAACATCTGCTGCAAGAGTGACATTCAGTCCCGGTTTTTGAATAACTATATTACCAGTAGCACTACCGGAAGCAGTGGCAGACTGAACAACATACTTATTAGAATCACCAACCCATGACAGAGCGTCACCGGCAAGAATGGTTCCAGAATCGGAGCCATTAACTAAAATTGTAGTCTCTCCTATGGGTTCGCCACCGTCAGCATCAAATCCAGTTGCACCACCGGCTGTATGAGTAGCCACTTGTGCAGATTCTCTTATATCAAAACCAGTTAATGGAAGCAAAATCCCATCTCTCAATGTTGCACTTGTACCAGAAGTATTGACCTGATTCAAGACTGAAAGATTTCTGAGATTTAAACCAGCACTTGTATTTATGACAATTGAATTATCTGTCTTAGGTGCTCCATTATCTACAAGGATTTTATACATTTGGTTAGCATCTTCAATGCTGGAAGCAAAAGGGGTTGTCCCTGCTGTTCCGTAAGCCCTTGAACAAGCTGTATAAGTACTTCCGATGTCTTCTTCTATCTCATTTCTAAGCGTTCTGAATGCTTGCGCAAACTGGTCTGCTTGAATTCCACCGAGTCGTGGGGTGTCTCCAGTTCGCAAACCTTGCTCTTCTTCACCATTCCAACGGATAGGAACTTGTTGAGCCTTACTGATTGTTAATGTAGAATTATCAACAGTCTGGTCTCCTGTATCTGGTGGAAGCTGACCGGGTGTTATTGCTGCTGAACTTTGGGCCTGTGTTATTGGAAATCTTATTGTCTGCCCTACTTCTGCTCTTTGAAGATTTTTACCATCTGGA
>JAAGZO010001011.1 GCA_024206195.1 bacterium
AAGCAGAGTGATTCAGACTCAGCAAAAACTGATAAGAAGAAGATCATACATCAAAATCAGGGTAATCACTACAATGCTTTGGAGACATCTAAGTAAGATACGAAAGAGGCGGGAAAAATTTAACATAGATAAGCCCTACTTGCTAACAACGATAAAGTCAAATCTCATACAGATGCTCAGTCGGATGACTATAAGTAACCATCAAATACTTAAATAAAGCAGCTATTATCGAATAGACAGCAGCGTGAGTTCATCAAAGCCTTTCGGAGCAAATTGATATATGGCAACGGAAACAATAAAAGATTTCGAGTAATATCACTTGGAGTCAATGAATTCACAGAGATCAGGCAATTCTATGAATGCCACTTTGACTATGTTGACATCTTACAGCTAGGTAAATGCCAAGTTACTATATATATGGCAAGGACAGGCAGTGAAAACATCAAAGACTTCTTAGCTTCATTCCAAATTTGCTTCAATATGGCTACAACAATTGAAATTGCTTTTATTGCACGATCTGACAACGCAGCAGAAGGAACAGGAATGACATTCGTGAACAACTTCTTGAAGCCTGCTTTCTAATCGCTAGCAGAGAAGTATCAGTTCATTGTCCTCTCCCAGGCTGATACTAACTCAGCAGCTCAAGGCTTCTTTAAGAAGAGTGGATTCACAACGGAGATACCCTCTATTCTGAGAGAAGCTGACACATTCATTATGGAGGGGGCGATTCCCATGTGCTTAGATTACACGAAACAAGTCTATAGCATCAGTTCTGCCAAAAGACTCAGGGATTTGAAGAAGGAGAGCAAGGACTTTGAGAGGCAAAGAAAGGAAATGCGAATGGCTCTTGAGAGAAAAGACTTCGAAATCGAGCAACAAGGCAAGGAAATACAGAGGCTCAAGCACCCAGAGTAGTAAGAGGCTCACATCGAGTGTGAATCATAGAACGCAGCCGAACCTTTCGAGATTTACATCGGCCAGACAGTCAAAGGTGATGATTGGAAGCTTGCCGGTGCATTCGAACTATCATATGCCCAGAAGCTTATTGATGGGTTCGTCTCCAAGTAGAAGCTTGAATTATTATAGGGTGCAAACGGCAGTGAGACCACTTTCATCTTCTTCAAGGAGAACAGGCCATAGCATACCTCCAAGACTACTCAGGATGAGAGAAACGATAGCTAATAAGTTTGATAAGTAGCATGTTCTAATTTTTCATAAGAAGCTTACATATTTAAATAGTTAACGAATTTAAGTTTTAACATATTAAACTTGAATTTATCATTAGCAGATAATTGATCAAATTTCGAGATTTTGAAATCATAATCCCAAAACAATACGCAGCACCTATCATGAAATTCGCAGCACCTGCCAAATCGGGAGACAGCTCATAAGAGTAGCGCGATACGAATCAGTGGTCGCTATAAGGCTTCAAGGTATACATATTTGGACCACTATTGCTCGAGCAGTGGCATAGTCATCATGACAGATCCATAAATATATTGCGCCATTTTTAATAAATTTACCATATTATCAGTAAACTATTAATGGATATCTTCATAGTTAAATAGTTAATTTAAATCAAAATGAAGCCTCATCACTCTTCCAAGAGCCAAACAAGCGAGCATAGCTTGCTGTCACACGAACTTGCCTTATCTCAAGGATAGCTTTCGAGTACATCAAAAGCCTCTAAACAAGAAGAAAGGGAGATCATCCTCTGGACCGATGTGCTACTCGGATAGAAGCAGATCAACATGAAGATCACAAAGACAGTCAAGAAGTTTAAAAAGCACGAACCTCTTCATAAATCATAGTAGCCACGCATTCCAATGCATATAATCGGAGGCCTGTTTATGCACTTACCAGACAAAAACATAGAAGTTTACTTAGCGAAGCACTTAGACTTGACACATCTTTAAGTTGATGATGCGATCGTAAACGACCTAGTATCTTATCTTTCCTAGACTTGAAGCTAGCAACCTCAAGTTCAAACAAGCTCCTCATTTCAAATTCTGGAATCGAAGCTATTTGGAAGTCAGCCACAAAGCAATCAGATAGAGCTCATCCAAGGGATCAAGGATATAATCACCGAGCGCCCGATTCATGCTAGGAGCAAGCAAAAACCGAAGGCCAAAGGCAAACGCCAGCTCAAGCTCGAAGCGCAGAAGGAG
>JAAGZO010000104.1 GCA_024206195.1 bacterium
AAAACGTTTTTGTCTCACATGAACTGTTGTTTGCTTTTCAGTTTTCTTGTCAATTTTCCGATGTTTATATCAGTAAACTGTGACAATGCTAACCAACTTCTGTATTTAGATCCTATGCACGATTGTTATTTTTCTACAGGTTATAGTTCTTGTTTCTCCCTGCATTTGTTATAAGTTATAATCCTTATGATGAGGTGTATATTGGGGGTTGTTTTGACATAATATGTTAGTTTTTTAACATTTCGAATTTTGATTTTGTTTCCACTTCTCGCGTGTATTATCATGAAAATCAGAGCAATCATGTGTGTTCCACAGCTATCTGTATGCTGTGGAGCTGTGAAATGGATTACAGTATATGTTTCTCCAAATGGTGTGGAAGGTTGGCCATGGATGGATTCCTTGGGGCATGGCTCCAGGCATGGATTCCTTGATCATACGGTAGAGGATATTTATTGATCAGTTGGGGTGGACAAGCTCAGACCTACAGTACCAAAAATAAATGAAAGGAGGGTACTCAAATTAACGCCTGTACGGTACTTTGCCAATTAAATCTAATCAACATTTACATTCTATATGCTCCTTCTACCCATTTGCACATATCTGCATAGTCATGGTATAGCCGTAACATCTTTACGGGACACTGTCATGTCCGAATGAACACGCATGTGTTGCTGTTTTGTTGTTGTCCTAAATTCATCATAATCAGGCCCCTAATTAACTTGCATCCATACATTCAAGAAATGTAATTAGTTTTATCCTCGAGCACACTCTTATTGCATCAGCTGCTGCCACAGCTACCTTTTTGGTTATGTGAATGTGATGAGTTACAAGACTAGACAAGCCATAGGGTATTACAGAGAAACCAGCAACTCATATTAATAAAAATAGTAAGTAACCAACTGAATGGTAAGCTTGATTGATTGCTAAGTTTGCGCAAATTAGTAAAATGTGTGTTCGTGTGTTCGTGTTTTATGATTTCCGCGTGGTGAACCAGGGAGTACTTCAGACCAGGAGGTGACACAGAGAATAATTTCAGTCCACATTATTTCGAAAATTGGGGCTAATCTACATTTTCCCATTTTTTGCACTGTTGGTTTTTGCTTCCATTCAGCCGCTCAACATAACAATGTGGTATTAAGTCGACGCGGAATTGCCTGCTCTTTCTAACCATCCTTATCTTAGCGATCCTGAGATATGCTACATTAAAAATACGTTAAAAAAATAAAATAAAAAATAAAAATACGGTTTCCGCTCCAGGTCTCAAGTACTCCCTGGGTAGC
>JAAGZO010001012.1 GCA_024206195.1 bacterium
GGTTACCAATAGGTGGAGCTTATTCAAGTCGTGCGTTTTAAGTGAAGAGGAAAGACAAGAGTTTCTTCAGGCATACATGAGCTGTTGTCAGTGGTGCAAAATTTACTATCACTGGAGACCGAATCTTAAGGATGAAGGTGATAATCATATAATTGAACTAGCTGTTGGCGGAGGAGCCAGCTGTATTATCACTAAAAACATTAAAGACCTAAGAAGCGGCGAACTTTTTTTCGATAAATTGAGAATTATTACGCCTGATGAATTTATTGAGGAGAGATTATGGGAACAATTACAGTAAGACTGCCGGACGATACTCATAAGAGGATCAAAGAGCTGGCTGCGTCAAGAAAGACCAGTATCAATAAACTCTATGAAGAATTCACCGTAATGGCTTTAACTGCATTTGATGCCGAAAACCGTTTTAAAGCTATAGCAGGCAAAGGTAGTAAAAAGAAGGGGCTTGAATTGTTGAAAAAACTTCAGAATCATTATAACGACTAATTCTGCTTTGGCACTCGCAACTCACATTGAGCGGGTGCAGTTTTATGAAATTTGATATATATTAGCCACACCATCAC
>JAAGZO010001013.1 GCA_024206195.1 bacterium
CCGTGTATTTCAAGGTCTTTGGCCTGCGGGCGGGATATGCAGCCAACAACACAAAAGAACAAAATGTGAGGAGCTGTTCCAGGAAGTGTGCTCATCTGAAACGCAATAATACACCTACCTATTTTTTCATTTAAATACCGACACATACCCCATATTTCATCTATTTTTCAAATATATTGTATTTATCCTTGACAATTCCACCACATCTTGTAGCATGTCTTGTAAAAATATACCACCCTATATTTCACACAAGGAGCATACTTATGTCTGTGGTAATCAGTTGCGCCATCCAGAAAGGCGGCACAGGTAAGAGTACTACCGTAGCGACAACAGCTCATGCATTAGGAGAATTAGGATACAAGGTCCTCGCCGTTGATAGCGATCCTCAAAGCAATCTGTCAATGATATTAGGTAAGGTTAAGGTCCTGGATCAACCTCGAACCATGATAGACTTGTTTACAGACGATGGAGCGACCTTTTCAAACTGCGCTACACCTTCAAAGTATAAGAACGTAGATCTTATTAGTAGCAGCATCGATTTGTTTTCAGTGGTTGAAAAATTAGGTTCTGGTCATCCAAAGAATTTGATTGGTCTGCAGCGTAAATTAGATACTGCAGCAAAGAATCATTACGACTATATATTAATCGATTGCCCACCTGCCCTATTCTCTCCTTTAGTATCAAATGCATTGGTTATATCAGATTACTACATCATACCATTAGAAGCCGAATCTTATTTCGGCCTCAAAGGTGTTCAGCAGTTTCTTGAAGCTGCACAAGTCATTAAAGACGGAATCAATTCAAACTTATCATTATTAGGAGTTCTGGTAACTCGTGCAGATATGAGGACCCATGCCGCCCAGGCCATGACGGAATCAATTCAACGTTTCTTTGGGCCGGATAAAGTATTTAAGACTGTTGTCCATAGGAATACTGCCATTGCTAAAGCGTCTATGAGTCATCAAACGGTAATTGGTTATGACAGTAGAATGTCTGGTGCTAAAGATTACAGAAATTTTGCCAAGGAGTTGGTTGAATGGATAAAAAGAGAGCAAGAAAAAGCTCAACTGTAGTTAATTTAAGTGATCGTCTTATGCAAGAGCTGCAATCCGATGAATACAACGATCCGAATCGAAGGAAAAAAGAAGTTGCTAAGATTAAAGCGTCACTAGAAAAAGCTGAAGTTACTAGCGATCAACAAGGCAAACAGGTAGGTAAACAGGTAGGTACGAAGGTAGGTGTACCGACCAAGATACCTACCAACGTACCGACCAAGATGCCTACCAACGTACCTAGCTCGGCACCTACCACAATACCTAGCTATCATGAGCCGGTCCCCTTAACAGAAAAACAAGCTGTATTATACATATGTATTAAAAAACTTGAAGGCAAACCAACATCTTTAGCTAAAATACACTATGCGACTAGATTATCCCTTAATACACTCAAGAAATGTCTAAATAAGCTTAAGAATGAAGGACTTATACATTATAATGGATTCACTAAGATAGGTAAATTAAGTGGATTTACAGCTACAATTACAGATAAAAAAATGTATATTTGCGATACAACAGATCATCTTATTAAATCTGTCATGCAGATGGATTTTAGATTGTTATTATTAACAGAGTACCTACCTGAGTACCTACCTTTATACCTAGCTGACGATGGCAGTAGTAGTAGTTTATTAAAACCTACTACTTTGTCTTTTAATAATAGTATAAATGGCGAAATTGAAAAAATTTTAACAGAACCTGAAATGTCATATTGGCAGGATAAAGGTCTTACTTCGAAACAGATTAAATCTTGGATGGATGAATTTAAGTCACCTTTAACAGAAATCGTACAATCACTTTGCCATTGCCGGTTTGATCTTGTTGATAATGGCTTAGAAGAATCAAAGCCAATCCGTAATGTGTGGCACTGGTTCTATAAAAGATTAGATAAGACAGGATATTACGCAGCACCAACAGGTTATACGTCTTATGAAGAACAGGCACTGGAACGAGAAAAAGCAATAGTTGAGAAGAAACAACGTCAACGAGATGAACTAGAACAGCTACACAACAAGAAGATTAAACTTCAGCGTGATGTTGCATTTCAAGAAATGTTGGCTAATACAGATTCTGAAATGTATAAGGAATGCTACGCCAACCTAGAAGAGTACGAAAAAAAGAAGATAGGTACTAAAACGTTTGATATCCTCATGCGTAACGTGTTCGATCAGCTATATGATATAGGTGTCCATCGTGAATGATGATAAGGAGTATTGTATATGACTTTTGTTGAACAGGTAACAGCGACCTTAATAGGAACATCAGGTGGTTTTTTAGGATCTCTGGCACTTTTTTGGATCAGAATGAAATGGGAAAAAAAGCGAGAAACAGCGGCTCTTATGAAGAATTTAAACTATGAGCTTGACTACAACATTAATCTTTTTACAACGTATGAGGAGACATTAACAAAGGCGATAGAAGCAGTTGGCGCAGATAGTCATGAAATATATTTAA
>JAAGZO010001014.1 GCA_024206195.1 bacterium
CGTGAGTGAGGCAACGGCCAGCTCAAATGTCGGCTAAAATGGACTTTCAAAGTAAAATCCGGTATAATTTTGTAGCTAAGCGCCTGTAGCTCAGTGGATAGAGCATCGGTCTTCGGATTGTATGTAAATAGTCCGCTAGCTTCCACAGAGCATCATTTTGTTCCCCTTCCACAAGACTTGAGTATCAAATTCTATCGTGTTTTCCGTGCTGTATCGTAGAGTATGTCACCAATTTGGTCACCAACTTTGTCACCAGTATTTTGTTTGCAAGACAGACAATACATATCAACCGAAACCGACAGTGACCATTAAGTTCATTAGCTACAAATTAACCTCCACTCTATAAAATAAGTTCCTAGGTTTTGATTCTGAGGCTTAATGACAGGACAGGGCAGTACAAAACAGGCTTAAATGATGCCAAGTGATATATAACAGGATGAAGGTCTTGGAACCGTGATTAAGTGTCACATTTCAAGAGAAAGCCCTAGGATATTGATTCTGAGAGGTCGGATTTTCCCGTGCAGAATTCAATTAACAGTACGTGGGTAGCTGGTCAGAATACAAAAATCACTTAGCAGTTTTGTTGGTGTGGGGGTATCACCTGATAAGACAGCCATCAAGTATTACAAACCACCGCTATCCACGTAATAACTACCCTGTAACTACTGTCCAACTAGGATAAAGTACTGGAAAGTCTATTGATACCGAATGTTGGTAACTGACCACACCCAAGTTGAAGTCATCCTTGGAGAGCCTTATGACAGTATTTCATCTGCTTGTGGAGTTCGCCCATAATAACTTGCAACTTTGTTGCGCAATTCAGCTCTTGTTTCAATGGATAGTTCAAGGATTTTCGAATCAAAAGGGGAATTATCAGGTGTGATTATATCGTTACAAATAACTTGATATGTTGCCTTAAAATCTATCATATGATAGTTTGTCAATTCACTCGACTTTTTGCTATATTGGTATTTCGGCAACAAGTCATGTAAGGCATAAATGAAAATATTTGTTTCTGCATACACTTCGCCTTCCTGAATGCGTCTTTCCTTTTCTTCTTGCTTTAGCTTGTCCCAAGCTTGTGCTGGTAATGTATTTTGGGGAGACATTGTTCGATTTATTCTCGTCAAATCTTCTTTAAAATATGAATTAAGAAAATATCTGGGTAATATTCCAGACAAAGGTGTAAGGGAAATAGTTTTATCTCTGATTGAGCAGCACGGAGTCATCACTATTGCAAGTTGGGTTGAGTCGACGTGAATTGTGCAGTTAGCGTGCAAGCTTGTTGGTGATGGACTCTCTATTTGTGGAGTTGAAGTAATAAATCCTTTTACTACATCCCCAAATCTTAAGGCTTTGCTAGATTCATTCGTATAGAACATAGGCAAAAATTATTCACGATAGAAATCTGCAACATCATGAAAGCCTTTTGGCTTTGTTTCTTGCTCATAAGAAAGGAAACTCTTGTTTATCTTTACCGCTGAAATGCCAATAAACTCGTTGTTTGAAGCAAGATTAACTGTTACTTCGTATTTCCCGACAGGGTATATTATGGTTTTTGCTCCAACAAATGCAAGCCCACCAGTAGCATCTTCGGTTGAAATATCATGTTGGGTTCTATGCAAATCATAATCCACTATCATACCTCTTCTTTCCGCATAAACTCATAAACAGGCTCTTTTATCGTTGACTCATATTCATTAGATATAAGAGTGTGAAGTTCATCAGTAACACGCAAATAATCAACTGCGGGAATATCCTGAGCAAAACCATCAAAATCAAGAACTAAAATGGAGTCACTGTCCCTTGGTAGCTTTTCTATATACCTTAGGAAGTAGTCTCCTTTCTTGACTAAAGCTGCAAATGTCATTTCATGGGCCTGAGTTAAGTCAAACCTCCTCAAAGGGAATGTTGTATTGTAATGTGACTCGAACGTTTCGTTGTCTTTTTGTGGTAATGGGCACTCATCAATATATCGAATACCAATACGATTTATTTTCGGTATTTGGGTCAAGTTCAAGAAAGCGTCGACAACAAATTGAATTACATCTCGAAACTTCTCATCTGCGCCATCATTATTATATGTCTTGTGACGAAGTGAAACTACATCTATAGAATTACCAGTCACACTCAAAGTAATATCTTTATTAAGAGTTTGGAATTGCCAAATCTTTTTTCCTGATATATCTCTTTGTTCATCCTGAACTGTTCTTAATTGAATATTGCCCCCAGAGTCAGCGAACATCACTGGCATTTGGACCATCTCAGAAGATTCTGGGAGCTTGTCCATCACCAATTTCTGAAAATCCCCAATTATCTTATCTAAAAACAACAGGTTGGGATATTTAATTTGAAATATTACCTGTTTCACTGTTGGGTTGTTAAAGACTTCATCAATTGCCATAGTCAACTTTCTCCTCTCGATAGTTGCCACAGAACATCTTCTGCCAATATTATAGGCACACTGAAGAGCTTACGCAATTACTAATACAGTGTCAATCACGGACATTCCCCAATTTCAGGGATATTCTGGAGGTGTCAGGTACTATGGAAGAAGTGTTTGTATTTAAATACGACTCTGGCTAATGATACGTAAATAAGAACATCTTCTAATGGTTCAACGGTATACGAGGTCAGTGACGTTTCATGATTCATTGAAGTTGTATAAGGCACCGCTATCTTAATACGCAGATTGGAATCAAATGATAGCATTAATCAGTGTCTTGTTCATCTAAATCACCAGCACCACGCCATACGCTGGGCAGGAGAGTAACAAGCCAACAAGTTGCAAGGGCGAAGGCTCCTCCAGCTAATATGAAAGCAGTCGCAGTAAACACCCTAAATACCTGGGTCCAAAAAGCGTGTTCATGTTGCGTGTACAGGGAATCGAACACAGGAAAAAATAATCCAGCAATAACCCACAGCAGCGCAGCTACAAGAAAGATTATACTAACCCGTACAAACATAAGATGATTCTTGAGTGGCGTGTTTTCGATTATAGTTCCAATCAGCAAGAATCCCCCCAAAGTAGCCGATACCATAGCAAGTTCAAACGGAGATGCACCTTTTCCTTGTCCCCAATATATGAAATGTACAGTAGCCGATACGTAAATGAGGACAGACATAAACGCAAGTGTTACAATTGTTATCCACGAGCACCAATTTACTCTGCAAATTAGTTCCCAAAGCTTCGATATCTTATTCATTGTAACTGCGTGCAATTACCAATACGAATTGCTCTTGAAAATTAGACTGTCTTAAGCTGCATATGGAATGGTAGTACGTAACTTACACATCACGTTTCCCACTATTATAGGGTTCTTACATTCGTGATGCAACTGCAAGTGATTTTCAGAGTTATGAGGGGCGTGTTCATTACATTCAAAGAATGATAGAATTTGGCACTTGGATAGTAGTAAACAAATAGCGGCAAAATATTTTTCGGGACTAGATTTATGTTTACCCTTCTCTTATCTATCTGGATAGGAACTATGCTTTTCTTGTGGTATTTGGATAGAGGTAGATAAACCAAGGAGCGGCAATAATAAAATCTTGAACTCCCCACGAGGCAAAAGATGTGTTATATAATATGCCTAATGAATTTTGTAGAAAATGGTAGAGTAAAACTTAGATGGGTAATCGCAACAGGTTTATTCGCTGTTGTTATTTGCAATCTCTTCTTATGGACAGGTGCTGATACTATAGAAAAACGCTTAATCGTAAATGGTGTTGCGCTTGTTGCCGTTATCAGTGGAATTTGGATAGGATTGAAGCGGAACAAATAACCACCCCCAAAAATAATTCCACAGGAATCCCAAACCTTGACTGTTCCCTAATCAGTTAGGTAGGATAGTGAAAACCAATTGGAGTTTATTCCATTGTTACTCTGGATGAGATATGTTGTAGGGCTTGTTTTTGTCGGACTAATAGCTCTTGATAATTTGGTTGCATCAATTTTTGCTACATTGATGATTGGGGCCTTCGGCTCTCTTTTTTGGGTAGCCAGTAATATCTTCCAAACACATGAATACTGGTACGGCAAGTCTCCACAATGGATGACTAGACTGGTAGGCAATCCAAATAAACAAGGTTCGTCCCCCAGACTAAATTACTATTTATTGAGGTTCATGGCTTTAATTGGTGGACTTTTTATGACCTATGGCTTCGTTGTTGGTAGCACGAATGGCAATCTTCACATTGTGGTGGCAGGACTATTCCCAATAGTTTGGATTATCGGTGTATTCATTTCGGAATGGCATTTTAGGCAGAACTATAGCTTGATTGAGGATTGGTCTGAAGCAAAATCTAAGCTGGCAGATATCAAACAGAATAGCAGAATTTGACCATTGTTCAGTGTCTTGTGTAGGATGAGTAGAAACCAATATGGGGAATAAAACGACAAAATGAGTGAGACATCTTCTCTCGTTGTTTTCACAATACCATCTTTTATATTTGGCTGCATTGGTGTAGCAATAACGTTCAACAAACAATTTGCATATAGATGGGTAAGGTGGGACCCTCGTTGGTATTTCTTTACCAAATCTGGTGAGAGTGAAGAAAATATAGTACGTGCAATGCAGCGTTTCTTTGGTCCATTAATAATGATAATGGGATTTGGGATTACGATTCTTAATATCGTTATAGCTGTAAACTAAGCTGTTCCTGAATATAACCAATACCCCCGAAAAAGCCTGCATAGTGTACATACCATGCACGAAAACAGCGGCAGAAAAATGTAGAGATGTAGGGTTATGTATGGTTTATTAGGGGTAAATGGAAAGAGCGCCCAAAAATGGACGCTCTCACCAAAAGGATATGGTACATGTTTCTACTCTCAGCATAACAAGTACATTCATCCCCGTAAATGGGAAATTGGTAACGGGTATCATGTAATTCCTGTCTTTTCCTTGACTGTTCCCTAATCAGTTAGGTAGGATAGTGGAAACCAATCTGGATGAAATACGCATCCGAATGTTAGTTGCTAAGTTTCAAATTGAGCTATAGCCATGTTCTATATTGAATGGATGGAGAAAGAAATAGAAGGCTTGGGTATGTACAGGCTTATCACAGAAGTTAACCCAAATGGCACTGTACTACGAGAAGTTGGTTTGGACACATCTGGAAACGTTATCCATAAAACGCCAACAGCTCAAAAAAACTATGGACTGTTTGATTTGCAGAAAATAGAAACCAATAATTTACATAGCACTCTTAGCACCGAGGAGTTTGAAAAACTCTGGCATCTGCCGTTGTATCCAAATACATCTCGTAGTTAAATAAGTCAGATACAAGGCATAACATCAATTGAAGGTTTACTAATGCCAGAATCTAGTAAAAACAGAGGTTCAAGCCACCATCAGTCTGACGATGTACCTCAATGTCCTCGGTGCAAGTCTTTTGATGTTTTCATGAGGGACACGGCATCTGAGTTGCTGGCGAGAGACAAAATCCCTGTATTCTTAGCATCATTAGCGCTGGGAACGTGGTTCTGAGCAGAAGAGGAATCAACTGAAATGTCAGGATTGCGGTTTTAAGTGGGAATGGGATGGCCCATTACACAAAGTCAGACCAAGCGCAGAAATGGAGTTTGCTTGTCCTCGTTGCGATGGAACTGTCTCTGGACAATC
>JAAGZO010001015.1 GCA_024206195.1 bacterium
AAACAGAAGATATAAAAGATGTTCTGAACAAGATGTTCACATTCGTGAGCAAGAGCAGATTCCTTGAAATGATATACAGATTTGGTGATTTCCCATTAGGTTATTGTCTGACAGAGACTGGTAACAAAGATGGTGAGCCGATAGCCGGACAGACTACTCTACTCGAGAGATTTATTGAGAATTGTCAGGTAGATAATAAAATAAGAAAAGAAGATCCTGTTCTGATCGCCAACGCTTTCCGGAATCTGATATTTGTTTTTCTGCAGGAACGCAGGTATATGAAAAATTCGAAAAAGACAGATGAATTGATGGTGGAAATATTTATCGATGGATTGTTGATTAAATAAAGAAAGTACCAAATGGCAGAATCCAAAATAGCAGATAAGAAACCGGATGTTTACTACTGGTGTGCTTGCGGCGAATCAAAGAACCAGCCGTTCTGCGACGGCGCACACAAGACTTTGAAGTAATTTTAGGGACACAATACTTAATTATCATCGATTAGCTAAATAGCTGTTTCATTTTATAACATTAAGTATTGTGTCCCTGTTTAGTCACCTCTGAATTTTGAGATCTGGCGGCGGTCTTTTTTGGTGGGCCTTCCGGGATACCTGGGTTTTTGTTTAGTAATGCTTTTTCTCTGAAGCTCGATCAATTCTTTCTGTTCCGGTGTGAGTTTGTCTTCGGTTGTTTCCTCGTAAAGGTCTCTCGCCAGTTTTGAGCTTATACTTCTGTGAGAAATATCCAGTATCCTGAACGATCTGTATGTGCCGCGCTTGCGTATAATTATTCTGTCGCCGGCTTTGATATATTTGGAAGATTTCGCAGTCCTGTCGTTTACTTTGACAAGTCTTCCGTCGCACGCATCTGCTGCGATAGACCGTGTCTTGAATAATCTGGCTATTTTCAGCCATTTATCGAGTCTTTGAGTGTCTTTTTTTTCTGTTTCAGTCAT
>JAAGZO010001016.1 GCA_024206195.1 bacterium
AGACTAAGGATAAGACTCTGTATCTTGCTCAGGTAACAGATAATGGATACGGTCCACCACTAGAAGCTAAGATTAACTTTGATCTGGCTCCACTAGCTAAGTTAATAGGGCCTAAAGCAATAAGACTACGCTTTGATCCTATAATAGGAGGAATTACTAAGCCTAGTCATATACATGAAACACTACACCACGCGGTGGAGCAGGGCATAGATCACTTAACAGTGAACTTCTTTATATCGTCATATAAGAGGACTGGCCTCACTATGACTAAGAATGGCATTCTATGGAAAGAAATATATAGCAAGTATGGGATACTGCAATTAGTACAGTCGTTTGCTATTGAGCATCATGTTAACCTAGCTATATGTGCAGAATGTTCAGGTATGAGTATACCTAAAGGTGTACTCTCAGCTAGATGTGCTGATGCACAATGGGCAAAAAGCCTACGTCCAGACCTTAACTTTACTACTAAACCATCCAGGAAAGGATGCGGTTGCTGTTACAATGGTGACTGGGGTGTATATAAATCACAAGGTGGATGGACATGTCCACATAAATGTGTATACTGTTACGCTAAATAATGGAGAATATATATGATACACGCAATGGAGCACAATAGGAAGACCAAGGTTAAGCCTAGTGAGGTCACTACTAACATGATAAGAGGTGGCCAAGTAGGAGCTTACAAAGATTCTGTATATGAATACAAAGTAACATCGAATAGATCCGCAGAAGATGTAGAAGAGTACTGTAGAACAGAGTTACATAAATGCTCAAATAAGACCACGGGAGAGAGAACGGCAACATTCAATGGTAACTGCGGCTTTCCATTCGGATTAGACTCATTTTATAAATTTGTTCAAGTAGATACAGGTCTATATAAATACTACGTTTGTTCACCTTATACAGGATAGACATAAATGGAACGAGAAATACTAAGTCTAAAAGTAAGTGAGCCACTTACAGATGAAGAACAAGAAGAAGCATTTAAAGGTAAATATAGTTGGAAGATAAAGAGTGCAATAAGAATAGTATCTATGCTTCCTCATAGAGATATATCAATTAATAAGGACGACATAACAAACATAAAGATATATCTTGGAGAACTAGAAAGGACACCGGTATGTTTGATAAAGAGCCAGTAGACAATTCAAAGACAAAGCATGACATGTCATTTGAAGACGTAAAAG
>JAAGZO010001017.1 GCA_024206195.1 bacterium
CAAATCTCCCGAAAAGTACGGGAGATTCACTGGTCACTATTCTATTTTCAGATGGTTTGCACTATAGCTGACGTCACGAGCAAAAGTCAAATGTGCCAGGAAATTGCTTACTTAGCTCCCTCCAACTTTTTTCGGGAGCCTTATTAAAGCTGTACCCTAATGCTAATGAAGAAAAACTCTGGCACATTTCCGAAAAACTTCTGGCTCGGATTTTATTTTTGTTTAAAAACTTCTGGCACATTTCTGAAAAAGCTCTGGCTCGGATTTACTTAAACAAATCTTGATGCGGAATTTTTAGTTGTTTGATGTAATTTAACTTTTACAGTTGATTCTATTTCACTCAAAAAAAGTAAATCCCACCATATTAAGGTGAGATTTAAATTTGTTCTTTGCGACTTTGGTTGTTTTAAAAAATTCAAATTTGCACAAAAAGACCCTTCCCCGTGAAGGGTGTGTCATATAAGACGGTGTGCCACGGGAAAAGGTTCCGTGTGCCAGGAAACTGCTTATAACCCTTGAGTCAGACCTCATGCCCCCCCCGCCTATCTCCATAAAAAACGCCTATTTCCCCCAGGTTAGTGCTATGTGTTAGGCATATTTGGCTAGCAAGGTTTTTCATATTGCCGACCTTCCCAACGTAACGCGCGTACCTTATTTAAGGTCGATTTCTCTTTTCCTTAGCTTCAGCTATGAATCGGTCAACCTCGCTCTTTTCTATTCTCCAGAACCTGCCGACCTTGAAACCTTTTAGTTGGTTTGATTTCAGGTATCTCCTGATTGTGAGTTCGCTCAGGCTGAACATATCAGCCACATCAAATACATCATAGATTTTATCCATTTAATTGTCCTCCAAGTAGATTTATGGCAGATAGATTTGACTGATTATCTGCCAAGAGATATCAAAATATTTACCCCTCTATTAGACTATTTGCCATTTTATAAGCTGAACGGGTCAATTGAACGTAGATTTCCAACTGGTACAAAAAGGGGGTTTATAGGGGCATTTGGCATACAATGACGCCCGAAGCTACAATCGTATCCACGATTAATACGCCGTTATAATCCCTACATTCCAACCTAATTCCAAAGAATTAGCTTCAGAATCGCCTTAGAACATCCTCAAATCCCGCATTTCTCTCGCTGGTTTTAAATGTTTTTGCCGCTATTGTTGATATCCCAAATAACAAATGTTAGAATCATTCTCAATTCAAACGTAGAAGATGAGTCTTAAAGAAGGTGAAACATGGGTAAATTCTATATCCCTACAAACGAACCAGAAGACTGGAAAGCTCTATTAGCTAAACCTGACTTGCATTGGAAAGATGGTCATTCGGCTAAAATGCTGGCTGAATCTTGGCAAGGAGCAAATGACTTTCCTAGGTCAGTGAAAAAGGTCTTCAGGAAATCTGGGTTTGATTTGTTTAAAGATATTAAGATACTACTAGCATTCCCTGAATATCCAGTATCTCTTCCTCCCAGAGGTGGAAGAGCATCCATGAATGATATCTTTGTTTTGGCTAAGAGTAATAATGAACTTGTTTCTATAGCAGTGGAAGGTAAAGTTGCAGAGGGATTTGATGTTACTGTTGCTGAATGGCTATCAAAAGGGGGGAAAGGTAAACCAACACGGCTAAAATTTTTGCGGGATGAATTGTTATTGAACAACAAGAAACTTGATGAAAAGATTAATAATATCCACTATCAACTCCTACATAGAACAGCATCTGCGTTATTAGAAGCTAAGAAATTCAATGCGAAACATGCTTTGATGCTGGTCCACTCCTTTGGGGAGAAAGAAGGATTTGAGGATTATTGTGAATTCTTGGAACTATACGGTTTGCGGGGAAAAATTAATTCCTTAGCAAAAAAGAAAATCAACGGGATAAATCTCTACTTTGGCTGGGTGAATAAATAAGCCTAATAGCTGCCACGATTTGCCGTACATAGCCTTAAGGTCTTTATCTGTGTGATTCTCCCTGATAACCTCACATATCACTTCTTGGCAAGATATTTTGATTTTGCCGCTTCCTATTAATCTAGATATCGGATTTTAAAAATCAAACTCAAGTTCTTCTGAACCATAAAAATCTTCATTCGTATGCACTCTTAGTTGTAACTTCTTTTTACCCTTACCTTGTAATACTGTTGCATTGTAAACAACTCGGCTGTTACCACCTTCCGACACTGCCTTAAACCATTCGACATACTTATTTTGTGGCTGAAAGTGGTGTCTAGCTACAACCATTTCCATTTTGTGGGGCACTTCGTTTAGCTTCAAATTCAGTGTGTTGTTCGGAATATTAAAACGTAAGGTAAGTATTCCATTTTCATAACTTTCTGATGTAACCCAAAGTATTTGGAGATACTTCCCAGATTTGTCTGGATGAAAAAATTGTATTATTCCCCAAATAATGACGAACGACAGAAACATCAATGGAATTATTATGGGCAGCAGCATGTTCACGCTATCACCGCCACAAAACAACAGGACCAGCAAAACAATTGGGACCACGACGGAACATACGAACATAGCAACAGACAGTGGGTTGATAATACTTCTGCGGAATCGTTGCTTTTGCATCTTTCTTTAATTTTGCTAACAATCCTTCGGATAACTTATCTAGGTGGGCTAACAATTACTATAAGGATGTTACTTTTCCCCAGATTGGTTTCCACTATCCTACACAAGGAACTAGGAGTTAGTCAAATAGAACTGGGGATTGCTGTTTTTTTGGGGGGGATTATTACACCTTGCAGTCATAGTTGAATAGGTTATTAGGATGCTTCCACTGATTAAAAGAACCCCCTATTCGTCATAGGAAACGGTGACACCTTTTCCTTGAAGTTCAGGGATGTACCTATTGATTGATTCATCGCTCAAGGGATTTCCATAGATTTCAAGCCGTTCCAAGTTCGAAAGATTTATCAGGATTGAGATGTCACTTATCGAATTGTATTGAAGGTTAAGAATCTCAAGCTCTTCGAGATTCGACAGTAGTGCTATTTCATTTAATTGACTGTTAGCAAGAGAAAGGAAGGTGAGGTTATCTAGGTTTGATATATGGGAATAGTCAGTGATTTTGTTTCCGCTAAGATGTAACATAGTAAGCTGAGTTAGTTCAGACAAGAAAGATATATCAGTAAGCCTATTATTATCCAATCCGAGACCATTCAAATTTACCAAGCTGGCAAGTGGAGAAACGTCAGACACTTGATTGAATGAAAGTCCCAAATCGGTAAGGCTAGTTAGATTTGAGAGTGCAGATATATCTTCTATTTCATTCTCATATAGCGACAATCCAGTTAAGTTGGTTAGGTTGGATAGGGGGGATATGTCATTGATTCGATTGTCGGTAATTTTCAGATAGGTTAAGTCAGCAAGCTTGGATAGAGGCGAGACATCTGAGATTCGATTACTAGACAGATGAAGTTTGGTTATTGCAGTCAATTTGGATAATGGCGATATGTCACTAATCTCGCAAGCCCATAAATTTAGAGTATTCAGATTGATTAAGTTACTGAGTATAGCGAGGTCGTCTATGCTACTACCCCATAACTCTAAGCTTTCTATCTTAGTCAAATCATATAACGGACCAAGGTCCGCTATAGAATTACCACCCAAATCAAGTTCAGTGAGGTTGCTACAGTACTGTAATCCCTCAATGCTGGTGATGTCATCTAGGATGCCTTCATTGTCAGATGCATCAAGTATTGTGATAGTCTGAATATCAGAAAGTGTGATGTCACCACTAGATTTACCAATTGTTTCCCGTATTGCTAGCTCAAGGTTTATGTCTGGGAAATCAATCCGCTCGTCCCCATCGTTTTGATTATCGCTACAAGATATCACTCCAATGACAACGACTAGTATCAGAAACAATAGGTCTCGTGTAAAAGGACTATTCATTCTATTATGTTGCATCGTCCATATTTAGCAGGCTAACAATTGATATACGGGCTTACTTTTACTCAGATTGATTTCCACTATCCTACCTAACCGAATAGTGAACAGTCAAGGAAAAGACAAGTACTAGTTGATACTCATTACCAATTTCCCATTTACGGGGATGAATGTGCTTGTTATGCTGAAAGTAGAGTTTTGCATGTGCCTTCTCCTCTGGTGAGAGCGTCCATTTATCGGGCGCTCTTTCCATTTACCCCTAACGTTACTTAACCATACAGATGTGATTGAGTAAAAGGGTAGTCCCGAAAATTTTCGGGGGTTATGGATTTCATACCTTACAGTCGTAGTTGAATAAGTTGTTATGAACCTCTTTGCCATCAGTATAAAATACTTGTATAGGTTATTGGTTTGAAACCAGAACAAGTAAAACCACACCAATAATCAACCAAGGAATAAACATCAACAGATAGATTTTTCGGTATCGATTGCCCTCTTCGTTAAAGTGTGCTGATTTGAAGAACAGGCCAACATTGAAGTTTGTTCTTGTTCCATCTTTTACGTTGCTAAGTGCCTGCATTTGGTACCAAAATATTACAAGACCAATGAGAACCAATAATGTTAATAAAAGCCCTTGAATTGTATTCATGTTTCTGGAGAATATCTCAAATTTACAGTTGGTTTATAACAAGTAATTAGATTGAATTAACTCAACAAGTGTTTAAACTTAGGCTCTCTGTTAGCTTGTCCCTATACTAGCCAATGCAGGATGAGGTCGTCAAGAAACTGGGATTGCTGTGATTTATTTTTTTGGGGTATTTGGTTTATTGGGAAATGATAAAGCAAAAGAAGCTGTTTTACTGTAATTGCTAGGTTTCCTGATTCAATGCTTCATGTAACTTTCCTATGCTGAATTTGTAGCCCAGAGCACTCATTGGAATACGATTTACCTCACGATTTATTTCAGTCATATCTACAATGCCTAATCCGCCATCATCATAGATACGACATTCCAATTGATAGGCGAGTTCATTCATAGACCCTAGAACACTGCGATTATTGGTTTTGGTAACTTGTATTTCACTATGTTCATTAAACATATACTCAATCTGTTTTTGGGGCAAGTTCTCATTCACAAGGTTTTTGAAAAGATTCAATCTGAAGACCTCATTAAAGTTTTCAAACTGTGGTTTCTTCATCCCTGTGACAAGAAATGAAAATAGCGTCTGGTCATTTGTGAATAATACACATTTCCTTCTGTCTATCCATAATAGATTTGCATGCCAATTACCAATACCGTAGGATTGTCCAATATCTTCAGTTTGTTTTATCTTCAATTCATTCAGTAGTTTTTTGGTGCACCTTATGATTGCCATGATTTAACCTTTATTGGACGTGTTATATTGACACATGGAATTGATATGGATGTTACCATTCCCCAGATTGGTTTCCACTATCCTACACAATATATTGCACAAGGGGTCAGATGCTGTTTTTCTGTTTGATATTCGTCAACACAGATTTTGCCTCTGACCAATCCTTAATCAAGCTGTATTTTTGTCTAAAATGACATTCTGAAATGAGTACTCCAATAATCCAGACTATCGGGAATAGCATTGCCACTACGATGTGAAGATTGCCATTTGTGCTACCAACAATGAGACCATAGGTCATAAAAATCCCACCAAACAAAGCAAAGAATCTCAACCCATAGTAATTCAGTCTGGGGGATGAACCTTGTTTATTTGGATTGCCTACCAGTCTAGTCATCCATTGTGGAGACTTGCCGTACCAGTATTCATGTGTTTGGAAGATATTACTAGCTACCCAAAAAAGAGAGCCGAAGGCCCCAATCATCAATGCAGCAAAAATTGATGCAACCAAATTATCAAGAGCTATTAGTCCGACAAAAACAAGCCCTACAACATATCTCATCCAGAGTAACAATGGTATAATCTCCAATTGGTTTCCAACTATCCTACCTAACCTATGAACTAACAGTCAAGAGAAGCTGGGGATTGCTGTGTTTTTTTTGGGGGGGGATTATTACACCTTGCAGACATTATGCTAATAGGCAGCGTGGCATTTCTTTGAAAAAGGGTAATCTCCTCTCTTATCATTGGATATGCCCCACCAAATTTCAAAGAAAGGAG
>JAAGZO010001018.1 GCA_024206195.1 bacterium
CAGAACGAATAAGAAGCCTTCTTGTAAAGTACCGCTGCACTCTCTCAAGTCTCAAAATATTGCCTATTAGGTGAGGGTTCCAGACAGGACTACAATACTCAAGAATAGGATGCACATATGCTTTAAAAGCCCATATATAAGGTTGAACTTTGGTTGTGGAAAAGGCATGGAATAATAAAGATGTACGCTGCATTGCTTTAGCTGTTATAACAGAAATGTGCTCAGAAAATTTCAGGGATGATGACATTTGGATACTGAGATCGCGTAACGTTTCCTGGGAATTTAGTTTAGTTAATCCATGGAAATGATTGGTTCTGGGATTTGATAAGCCCAAATGCAGAATTTCACATTTAAGAAAGGCAAGAACGAGTTGCCATTCTTTAGCCCATTGACAAACTGGAACAAGATCATTACGAAGTAGATCCGTCTCCCGAGGATCGGAAAAGGACAAATAAATCTTAACGTCATCTGCAAAAATTTTAATTGTAGAGTTCTTAATGAAATCAGGGAGGTCGTTAACATATAACAGAAACAAGTTGAAGCTGAAGAGAATCAGAAGTATGTAGAGTAGAGTGGGTGCACAGGAAATCGGGGTTTGCCATTGGTAAGAAAAGCGATAGAAATTCTGACGGAAGTTTTATTTCAAAACCCCAAACATCGATGGTGACGCTCGAGCTACGTTTCAAACCCCAGGGGGTTCCTCTTCAGGCTCGGCTTTACCCTAAACAGACAAACGAACAGAAGTA
>JAAGZO010001019.1 GCA_024206195.1 bacterium
TCTTAAATTAATAGCTAATTAGACTCTATTTTTCCATAACTCGAAGAACAAACACGACAAGGTAGTTTGTTAGAAAAACATCAGCTCAATTTATAGAAGAAAACTACGGTGCTTTTCCCGGTAAAAGAGAGCAATAGCATTATAAAAGAAGGCAACGGTATCATCAAACAAAACCAATTCGGCATGTGCACGGAAAAATTCAGATACGCGGCAGCACCTATCATGCTTTCACGTGGGTCAGCGGAAATGTAACACTACCCTATGATAGCAGCTTGAAGAGCTATGGACAAAATAACACACCAAGGCAGGAAACTAATAAGACTTCACGAAACGTATCAGATCAGGGGAACATGGACAGACTATATGTATCGCTTGGGATAGACAGCTCAATGTTCATAAGAAAGCGACATCTATGCTCAAGAGCACAAAAGCAAACAATAGGCTCGACACAGTCCTGACAGCGGAGCTTTACGGCAATTACTAAATGTGGACACAAGTCAGCACGTGAGAGGTAATAAATTTCAAAGCTAATCTATTGCAGGCATTTAATTGATATGTACAATAGCTCAGTTTGATAGGAAAACCAAGAAAAGCGGATCAAATCTCAACGCTAATGAATTATTTCGCGGCGCGGCAACAGATCGAGCGCAGTTATCTTTGTTATTGAGCGCCGTAACAGCTGATGGAGCA
>JAAGZO010001020.1 GCA_024206195.1 bacterium
ATGGAATTTGTGATCAATAGTTCAAGCAGGGTATAGATTGAAAATGATGCATAGATTGGTTCTCATCAGATCGTGATGAAATTTGGCAATTGGGGGTTTCTGATGGCGCCGATCACGAATATCGCAGAGTTTCAGCAGAATTATCGATCGCCTGATCGATATCGATCAATAAATTATCAATTTTGACAATTTCCCTCCAATTGCTGCAAAAATTGGCATTCAGGTGCATTATTTTCTAAAACTCATTAAAGTAACTTGAATAAGACAACTCTTACATAATACATTTATGCGTTTACTTATTTACATACATCACTAATATCAATATCATAAATATCATCAGAACTAATTTATTTTAAATGCAACTGGGGTACTCAATTTTTGCGCAATACGTATCTCTAAGCATTGGGCAGTCAGTCAATATGGTGGTAAACATGTGCATTTTTGGTTTACCATCTCCATCCTTGCAGTGGTGGCACATTCTGTGCAACCAATACATGTGATTCTCGATGTTGTACTTTCAATCAGTTTCAAATGTGCAACAGGGGCTAAAACAAAATTACCATGTTTTGGTAACAGTAACAGAGTAGTACCAGTAGCAGCATGTCCCAGATACTGAATACTGTATATACTTATGTATAGTCTTCCAAGACCATGTATAGCAGCGTCCCCGTCGCGGCACTGGGTAGAATCTGGGGCCTTGGTCTGCTAGCCCTAACAGTTTACTGCTCCAGATTCTAGCGGATGGCTCACTGTTTCGCTTCTTGCCAACTCATTACCTCTTTCGTACTTAGTTGGCTCGAAGAAACCCTTCATTTGGCTTCTGTATTTCTTTTCCTTTTGTCCATATGACCTTCTTAGGTTAGGTCATGCTCCTGCCCTTACTTATTGCCTGAGTTTGGCCCAGTGTTACCTTTACCTCTTATGGTATACCAGTGCCAGTGTTTGGATGTTACCAGTTGCCAGCATGCGAATGAAGCAGCTCCCTCTCCATTTTACAGGTAAAAGATTATAGCTACCATGTGCCTGGTAGGGCTGTCCACATTCGAGTTGTTAGCTTCTGTTTCTTTCCGGCCACATGGTCCAGTACTGAACACAGGCTAAGAACTCAGGCATAGGTCGATGGCCTATATAGGTCCATGTTTCTTTGAGTTGTTAGCTTTTGTTTCTGACTTGCCACGTGTCTGAGATTTGAACACATGCTAAGAATTCAGATGTAGGTCAATGGCACCTAGCACCTGGTTTGACTGATTGATTGATTGATTGATTGATGTAAATTTATTCCTTAAGGGGAAAAGGACACAAAGGCATGGCAACGCGCTAACATGGGCCCCAGCATGGTCAAGCCAACCTTTGCATTAATTTAAGTCATTTGGGAAAAGCCAACCGAGCATTTGAGCTGAGCTGTCCCAGTTGAGATAGGTTTGAATCAAATTTTTTGAGTGCCAAACCCTGATACCTTGTCAGTTGAATATACAGTAGTAGCATAGAAATGTTACCATTGATAGTACTGCTTCTCCTTCTGCTCTTTTTCATCCCCCTGCTGTGGCACTTGATTCGTGTATTGATGCTGGTATGTGGCCTGTTGTTGTGCAACTTGCTGATCAGTCGGGTGTTCCCTTTGTGAAGAATATGAAGATTGCTGAAAAGGTAGACACTGTTGCCACTGGTAGGGGTACAGATGCTGCTGTTGTGTAGGGTAGGTGGGCGGATAATGAGCTGGATACTGCTGCCATTGAGCAGAGTATGGCTGCTGGTGATAGAGATACTGCTGCTGCTGCTGTCGTTGTTGTTGTTGTTGTTGTTGTTGTGATGTAGATGGTTGGTTATGACCTCCTTGCAACCATAGTTGCATAATCTGAAGCAAATAACATGTCAGAACAACAAGAACAATATGAATAATGAGATATATTATCAAATCAAAATCGCTATACTCAAAACTGGGTTCAATGTTATGTAGCATTAGTTCGTCAGAACTACAACATACACTATCCATAGTCGTGAACAGAATCAGATGACAGTTTCTGCATATAGCTCCGTGCCTTTTATTGAGGTGATCGTTGTCATTTTTGCTTCCATATTGTTCTATGATTGATAACTGTAACCGGTAACTATCCCAATTAGATGTCCAGATGAATAGGCTAACATTCATTTAGCAAACAGGTTTTTACCTATCGCCCTTGAATCCAGTCCAATTTCCTTTGCTGTTTGGTTCAGAATTCGATATAGTTGTTACAAAACTACAAATTTTGTAGTAACTGCTACAAAAATCATAGCACTGAAAATATTACTGCTTATGATGTGATATGTGACATTTTACATCACTCTCAGAATACAAAAGGTAGAACAATAACTCAACTAGTGTCTATACAGGTACCACAGAAAGTCTTTGCTGTGCATACAATGGCGACAAATGCTAAAATGAATTTGTCTTATCTTCATAAAGTTATTGGGAATGGAAGTAACAGTGATGTTAAAACAGCCAAATTTTTGGAAAATGAGCACAGCATTGTTGGAGTGAAGAATATATGTAAAAATGATTACCTGTCAAAAATAGAATTGGATTATCTAATTAAGCTATGTTACAATCTGCATATTGTACATTTGCTAAAATACTCAGAAACTTCAACAAATTATGTGTTGGCATTGGAATATACTCAACACTTGTCTGATTTGTTTTATTCACAGTAAGTTGTGACAAATTTAACTGAAATTGATCGGCGGTTGCACATATATGTAAAAATATTTTAGTGTTAATTTCAAAGTTGATGGGGAACCAATCAAATACCTTTATCAAGGAATTTTGGATGGGTTAAATCATCTTCTTTATGAACAAAAAATTCTGCATTTGGATGCTAAAAACTGAACGGATTCTGTCTTCTCATCATCATCATCCTCGGAGGACTCGTTGTCTCTTTGTTTCCTTTCTCTCTGAAACTTTTCGCTCTGCTCTCGAAGGCATTCATCCTTGTCCTTCTGGGTAGCTTCAGCTAGTTCCCAGCGCAAGCAAGATTCTCGGTCATGCGTGAAGGTGGCTGTCTCCGGTTTCTTCTGATGGGTCTCATCAAGTCTCATCTGCCATTTTCGCGGAATCTTCTCGGACAACA
>JAAGZO010001021.1 GCA_024206195.1 bacterium
ATCCTTTATAAAGTTATTGGATTTTACTCTCGAAACTTTTTTATATAAGATGTTTTTTTTAGCAGGTATGCAAAATCCATGGCATTTTTTTGTACCACAGGAAAAGGAATTCTTTAGAATGTTTAAACGTCAATCAGAGAACATACTTACAGCTACAGAAGAGTTCAGGAGTCTTATCCTTGATTTTGACAAGCTCAGCCACACCAAAAGACTGGCCAGAGTTGAGTCTATACGTACTTTAGAAAATAGCTGCGATAAGCTCACAAGGAAAACAATTGAAAAGCTTTTCAGGACATTCGTAACTCCAATAGACCGTGAGGACATATACCAGTTGGCTGTTCTGCTTGATGATTTCATGGATTCTGTGCTTGATGCAGCAGAGAAGATGGTGTTTTTCAAGGTTAAGAAGGTTCCAAAGTACACAAGAAGGCAGACAGAGATAATCTGGCAGTGCGTTGTTGAGATTGACCGCGGAATTGGAAATCTTGGCCAGCTGAAAAATGTTAATAAGCACTGTGTGAAGATACACGAGCTGGAGTCAAAGGCGGACATTTTGTATAAAAGTGCAGTAGCAGAGCTTTTTGAGAATAGTAAAAACGCAGTGGACGTAATCAAGTTTAAGGATCTTAATGAATCTCTTGAGTTAGTAGTTGATACTGCAGAGGACATATCAAATATAATTAGCAATATAGTGATTAAGCATGCCTGACCCACTGTCTTTGGTTATTGTTGTTATTCTTATAGCCCTTGTATTTGACTTCGGAAATGGGCTTAATGATGCTGCTAATGCTGTTGCAACCGTTGTTGCAACAGGAACGCTTTCTCTGAAAGCCGCGGTTCTGCTGTCTGCAGTAATGAATTTTGCAGGAGCATTTCTATTCTCAGTTGCTGTAGCAACAACAATCGCAAAGGGCATAGTGCACCCAGAGGTTGTTACTATCTACATTGTTCTCGGAGGGCTTATCGGAGCAATTGCCTGGACATACGGCGCAACGCATTTTGGAATTCCAATATCTGTTAGCCATGCTTTGATTGGCGGGTTTGCTGGCTCTGGAATAATCGGAGCTGGTTTTTCAGCAATAAACTCAGCTGGCCTATTCAAGGTTGCAGCATTCATCTTTATCGCTCCATTGGTAGGCCTCTTTGGAGGTTCAATGTTCATGGTTCTTGTTTTTTGGATCTTCAGGAAAGTACCTCCTAACAGGACAAAGGGCCTTTTCAGGAAGATGCAGCTTGTGTCTGCGTCTATTTACAGCCTTGGTCACGGAACAAATGATGCGCAGAAAACAATTGGAATCATCTCAATATTATTATTCTCAGCAGGATACTTAGGATCAGAGTTGTACATTCCTTGGTGGGTTATTATTCTTTCTTATGGAACAATCGCAGCAGGAACACTTGTCGGCGGCTGGAAGGTCATTAAGACAATGGGAACAAAGATTACAAAGCTGCAGCCAGTGGATGGCTTTTGCGCAGAAACATCAGGAGCAACAGTAATCCTAGGATGCAGTTACTTTGGAATACCTGTTAGTACAACGCACGTTATTGCTGGTTCTATTATGGGCGTTGGCTCTGTGAAAAGAACAAGCGCAGTTAGGTGGACAGTTGCAAGAAACATTGCATGGGCATGGGTCATAACAATCCCTGCAGCAGGAGCAATGGGTGCACTATCTTATGGCGTGATTTCATTATTTATTTAAGAAAGAGTGGGCTTGCCCACAATTTTTGGTTAAGCTTTTTGTTTTTTGCAGTGCAAAAAAGAAAAAGATTAGAGTGGGGCTACCCGGATTCGAACCGGGGTCTTCTGGTCCCAAACCAGAAAGGATAGGCCAGGCTACCCTATAGCCCCTCAATCATGATGAGAATTCGCTGATCTTTTTTAAACTTATCTGTTAATTTCAGTTTAGAACTCGTTTAATGAATTGGCTATTAAAGTTCCATCTCTATTGTTACATGTTTAGCTACATGTTTAGGAGCTATTATGTTTTCTATCTGCGTAACTAGCGGGGGTGTCCCTTCATCTAAAAAATAAGCAAGATCAACTCTTTCTTGAGAAAAATCAATGTTAACTCTACCTGCTTCCCATCCAGCCGATTCCAGTAGAATTTTGGGGTTGTTTTCTCTATAGATATTTAGTAAATTCTCATTTGTAGGATTTTTTATAAAATAATCTTGATTTCCTGCTGATACTACTTCAAGACCATTTATGGTAGTAACTAATGGGGAAATTGTTTCAGTGTAGGTTATTTGAGCATAATCTGGATCTGGAAGAAGTTCTAAAACTTTTTCAAAAGTTTCGTAAGACATTCTTTGTTCTTCAGACATAATACTAATAGGGGTTGAACTGGAATATAAAAAGTTTATTGCAAGAGTTCTTTCTCAAAGTATACAGAATCAACTCCTTTGCCTCTGTCGTCTTTTTCTGTTTTGTAAACCTTGAATCCTGCTTTTTCATAGAGCTTTTTGCTGGCAGGATTTGTTGACCATGTTCTTATCCTTACTTTTTTGATGTTCTTTGATTTAAGCTCTGAAAAACACTTTTCCATTAGTAGCATGCCCAGATTTTTCTTTCTGTGCTCTTTTAGCACTGCAATCAAGTCAATATAAGCAGACTCAAATCTTTCATCATGATCATAGAAACTTATCATGCCTATCACAGTCTCTTCTTTTATGTAGAATATTGTTCCTTTTTCAACAACTCGATCTAAATGCTCTCTAAATGGATATGGATATTTTGACAATGCAGGAAAAAAATCTTCATCAACTGCCTCTAAGAAACTGTAAAGCTCTTCATATTCTCCTTTCTTGTTTTGAAATAGGCAAATTTCCATAGCTCAAAAGATACAAGATGTCTATTTATGCTTTTCCTAAACTTTTATAAATACCTGTCTTCCCCAGATATACCATGGCATTAACAGCAATGCAATCGCATACAGTGAAGAAGTTCGTGAAGGAACTAGAGTCATATAGGGGCCGCCATACAGAGCTGGTCTCGGTTTATGTTCCTCAGGGCTATGATCTTAATAAAATCATAAATCATTTGAGTCAGGAACAAGGTACAGCATCTAACATCAAGTCTGCTGCAACAAGAAAGAATGTAACAGATGCATTAGAGCGTATGATCCAGCACTTGAGACTATTCAAAAAAACACCTGAAAACGGGCTGGCTGTGTTCTCTGGCAATGTTGCAGAAAGAGAAGGTCAGCAGGATTTCCAGGTCTGGAGCTTAGAACCGCCTGTTCCATTGAATACAAGAATCTACAGATGCGATAAGACTTTCGTTCTAGACCTTCTAAGAGATATGCTGGAAGTTAAAGAGGTTTACGGTTTAATCGTTATGGACAGAAGAGAGGGTAACATTGCAATCTTGAAAGGAAAAACAATTATTCCTTTGACAAGATCAACATCTAATGTTCCTGGAAAGACAAGAGCAGGTGGTCAGTCTGCACAAAGATTCGAAAGATTAAGAGATGGCGCTGCAAAGGATTTCTATAACAGGCTTGGAGAGCACGTAAAAGATGAGTTCCTTGGAAATAAAAATTTAAAAGGAATCATTGTTGGCGGTCCTGGCCCTACAAAGCATGACTTTGTCGATGGAAACTTCATAACAAACGAGGTAAAAAAGAAAATCCTTGCAATTAAGGATCTTTCTTACACAGGAGAATTCGGTTTACAAGAGCTAGTTGACAAAAGCCAGGATGTGCTTGCAAATGAGGAGATTGCAAGTGAAAAGAAATTAGTAGGACAATTTTTAGAATACTTGTCAACAAACCCTGGCAAAGTAACATACGGAGAGGCTGATGTTAAGCAACAGTTATCATCTGGCGTGGTTGATATTCTTCTTATTTCAGAGAAAGTTGAGGACGAATTAATAGAAGAGCTGGAAAAAGAGGCAAAGAAGTACGGATCAAAAGTAGAGATAATTTCTACTGAAACAAGGGAAGGAGCTCAGTTAGTAAACCTTGGTAAAGTAGCGGCCATTCTTAGATATGAGGTAAGCTAGTGTCACTTGTATCAGAGGCCTTTGAGAGGCTTTATCCAGACAAAGAATTTATGTACGCAGCAAAGATATCTTATTCTGACAGATTCAAGGCATTCAATGCAAATGTTTCAAGACGCGGCAATAATCTTTCTTTTGGTTTCAGTAGAAAGTGGAGAGGTGTTGACAGGGAGGTTCAGATAGGATTAATACAGGAATTATTAGTCAAAGTCCTAAAAGACAAGAAAAGAACACTCAACATGGATTTATACAATTCTTTCATAAAGAATCTTCATCTTATTTCTCCAAAAACAAAGACAGATCCAATATTAGAAGACTCTTTCAACAGAGTGAACGAAAGATACTTCTTCAACAGCATAGAGCAGCCCAATCTCTGCTGGGGATCAAGATCCAGAAGGACCCTGGCGCACTATGCTTATCATACCGATACTGTAACTGTCAGCACTATTTTCAGGAAAGCAGATGAAAAAATCATCGACTATTTGGTCTATCATGAGCTTCTCCACAAGAAGCTGAAGTTCTACAATAGCGGCAACACAACGAGGCATCACACATCAGAGTTCAAAAGACTCGAAAAAGCCTTTGAGAACTCTGTTCAGATTGAGAAGGATATCAAGGCTATTCTGAGGAAAAAAAGCCTTCTGGGCCTCTTTGGAATCCAAAAGCTTTAAATATAGACCTAGATTTGCAAAATATGAGGGATAGATATGACAACTAAACCAGTAAGCGTAAGCACACTAAAAGTGGGAAGCTATGTTGTAATTGAAGGTGCAGCATGCAGAATCGCAAATATTCAGGTTTCCAGACCAGGAAAGCACGGTCACGCTAAGATGAGAATGGAAGGCGTTGGCGTACTTGATGAAAAGAAGAGAATCATTGTAATGCCTGGCCATGATAATATTGACGTTCCAATCATTGAGAAAAAGACAGCACAGGTACTATCTGTATCTGGAGACACTGCAAACCTTATGGATTCAGAGTCATACGAGACATTTGACCTGGCAATTCCAGAGGAGCTGAAGGACAGCTGTGTTGAGGGTGTTAATGTTGTTTATTGGCAGGTCTTGGCAGACAAAGTTATGAAACAGATAAAGGGAGAATAAAATGGTTAAATTTCCAGAAGCAGAAGCAAGATTTTTTCGAGGAATATTTATTTGCAAGAAATGCAAGACAAAGATAAGAGCTCCTAGTCTTAAGGTTGTTCAGAATAAGATCAGCTGCAGGAAGTGCAAGAGCAAGTCCTTGAGAGCTGTAAGAAAGAAGTAAAAATGGAATTTTTCGACACACTGGTCAATACAAAGCTGGGTGTCCTTGTTTTCTATGTTATTCTTTTTTCACTGGTTTTCATATTCAGAAAAAAGTTTGAGATACAGGCTAAGATCATAGCGCTATACAAGACCAAGTTTGGTCTTAAGCTGATGGATAAGATTTCTTCTAAGTTCAGGGAGCCGATAAAGCTTTTTGGATACATTGGAATAGGTGTTGGCTATATTGGTATGTTCTTTATTGCTTATATGCTCCTGAATGGATTAATTACTCTTTTTTTCCAGCCGTCAGCACCACCAACAATATCTCCGGTAATACCTGGCTTCAAGATTCCTGGAACTGATTTTGAGCTTCCATTGATACAGACCTTGCTTGCAATATTCGTTGTTGCTGTAATCCATGAGTTTTCACATGGTGTTGTTGCAAGGGCTCACAAGATTAAGGTTAAGAGCTCTGGACCTGCATTATTCCTGATATTCTTTGCTGCATTTGTTGAGATTGATGAGAATGAATTAAAAAAGCGCAGCGATGTAACGCAGTATTCTGTTTTTGCAGCAGGACCCTTTGCAAATATCATATTTGCAGTTCTCATACTCTTCGTAACTTCTTTGATATTCACTCCTGTTTTCAATTCACTCACAGAGCCGGAAGGAATTTCATTCACATCTTTTAGAGAAGGTTTCCCTGCTGAGGCTTCAGGATTAGAAGTGGATGTTGTGTACAACCAGTTTAATGATGAGGAGTTCAATAATTCAGATGAGTTCATAAACCTGCTTTATGCTTCAGAGGTAGATGATACGATAAAGCTTGGTAATAGTGCGAACTATACCTATGTTACTACAACTACAAGACCTGATGATCCTTACTCAATGCCTTTCATTGGTGTTGAATCAGTTGAGAACCACTATGTGGATGAAGATGGCATTAAATTTACAGTTCTGAAATGGGTCAATGGATTTCTTGTACTCTTGTTCATACTAAGTCTTGGAATAGGGCTGGCAAACCTGATGCCGCTTGGTCCGTTTGATGGCGGAAGAATGTTCCTCCTTTCATCATGCAGGATTTCAGGTGAGCAAAGAGGAAAGTCAATCTGGATGAAGATAAGCTTCCTGTTCCTTGCCATAATTATAATCATGTTGGTATGGCCTTTGGTTAGGGGCTTTTTCGGATTTTAGGAAAATGATAACAGTTGTTCTTGTGGAGCCTGAGAGCCCTGGTAATATTGGGGCTGTGTGCAGGGCAATGAAGAATTTTGGTTTGACTAGTCTTGTTCTTGTTAATCCAAAGTGCAAGCATATGGCAGGCGAAGCTAAAGGCAGGGCAATGCATGCTTTGAATATACTGAAGAAAGCTAAAGTAGCTAAAATCGATTGCCTGGACAAGTTTGATTATGTTATTGGAACAACCTCAATCATAGGTTCTGACTATAATATTCCAAGGTGCCCTATTAAGCCGGAGGAACTGGCAGCTAAGAATCTGAAGGGCAAGATAGCGCTCTTAATAGGAAGAGAGAGTAGTGGCTTAACAAATGAAGAGATACTGAAGTGTGACTTCATAGTATCAATACCTGTTTCAAAGACGTATCCTGCGTTGAATATGTCTCATGCAGCAGCTATCATATTCTATGAGTTGTTCAAGAAGAAGAATACAAAGTCAGCTATAGCGCCAATCTCAAAAAAAGAAAAGGAGATCATATTCCAGAAAGTAGACAAGATCCTTGAGAACATGTCCTTCACAACAGAGCAGAAAAAAGAGACTCAAAGAAGGGTTTGGAAACGAATGATAGGTAAGGCAATGCTCACAAAGCGAGAGGCATTCGCTCTATTAGGATTTTTAAGAAAACTCAAATAAGGCCTTTTTCTTCTAGGTATTCCTTTAGCTTTAGATTAGTAGTTGGCTTGGCAGTCCTTCCAAGTGCATAGTATATCTTCTCTGCTTCTCCGCCCCAGCTATACTCTCCCTTCTCCTTTATTATGCTCTTCACAATGAACTCTCCTGTTTGTTCACCCTTCTTGAGATGGTAGTATATGGACCTCATAGTAACTGTTGGAAAGACCCCTATATAGACCTTGTAGATGTCATAGCCATAGCCTGATTTAATGAAGTGCAGTATATCCACTATGTTCTGCCTTATCTGGCTTTTTACAGGTCTTCCGCGCTTCATATTTGGCTATATTGTGAGTCAAACCTTAAATATCTTTCCATATTGAAAACAATTGAAAACGCAAAAATTTATATATAGAATGACATTTATTCATGAATAATTAGTACTTAATTACAAATTTCGAGGTGGGAATATGGCAGAAGCAAGATGCATGAAATGCAAAGAACAGGTTGAAATAAAAGATCCAAAAGACGTTACAATGAAGAACGGCATGAAGGCAATCAAGGGAGTTTGCCCTAAGTGCGGTACAAAGGTTTTCAGAATAGTAGGAAAGGCCTAAGTGCCTTTTTTTTTTCTTTTATTTATTCATTCTAGAATTCTTATAAACGACCAACATAAGCATGTGTTAGCTCTGCTGCGTGTTCATGTTCTGGCTTGTGTATACGATACCCTTGTTCTGGGACTAGTATTTGTCTAACAGACTCGAATAGCTTTAAGACCATTTCTTGAAGGAATTCTCTTATTCTAACCTCTTCAGGCTGTTTTTCTAATACTTGAAATGCGGTTAACCCCTTTCCTATTTCAAGGGCTAAATACCCTATTGTTGGATTTGCGTCAATAGATTGTTCTGCCCACCAGCGACTTGGCGAAACAGTAATAGACTTCAAAGGATAAACAAGCTCTCCTCCTGAATATACTTCAAATAGGTTGTCTAAGCTAAGTGTGCTCGTTTCTCCAACAGGTCGATGGTATTTTTTAGGGTTTATTGCTGTTCTTATCTCTTTTCCAGTTGCTTTTTTCTTGATTAATGCCATGGACATATCAGGGGTTTCTGAGTAGGATTCAGTTTCTTCATGTGTCCCTTCTTCATATTCTGGAGAAGAGTGGTTAGTAATTTTGTGTCTCCTAGTCTCAACCAAGAAGGATATTTCAAGTTTATTTTGATCAAGCCAAGGATTATTAATATTACGTGCAAATTCAACAAGGTATTCTAAGTTTCCGTACAGATCTATGCCCTGTGGCTTAAAACCCCTACAGGTCTCAAGGATTTCAGGATCATAAAACTTCTCGTCAAATGGTTGATTCTCTTTTCTAGTCAGGCTCCTCCTTTTGTAACCTGGTTCAACAACATAGTAAGTAAAACCACAATCTTGAGGTTCATCAGTTTCATCGCCTTTTAGAATAGGAATTTTCTTCAGTGGAACATTCGATAAGGTTATATCTAAATTAGAAGTCGGTTCTCCGTTTACGCTTGTGACCGCTGTAGTTCGTGGTCGCTCCATGCTTACACGTTCCTAACTGTGCCTAACAATCTCTATCACACTCTCTCTATCGCTCTCTTTTTACTCTATAGTATCATTTTGCATTTAAATACTTTTCGCGAATCATTTAAATACCCATCTCACAACCCAAAAGGTATGATGTTTGCATTTCAGCTCGCTGGGGAGGATTTGAAGCTTGCAGAACAAGAGGTTCTTTCTATAGTAAATGCAAAAGCACACCAACTGGATAATAACCTGCTCTTGGTTGAAACCAGCAATATTGAAAGCACAGAACGCCTGGCATATACTCACGCAATATACGAAGTTCTGTTCACAGCTAATAACAAAACCTTAGAAAAACAGCTCGAAGAATTCAATTGGCAGTCAATCTACAAAAAGGACTTTGCGCTGAGAACAATAAACATGAAGCAAAGTGAATCATACCTAGCAGGCTTTATCTGGAACAAACTAAAAAAACCAAAAGTCAACCTGAAGAACCCAAAAACCAGCATCACTCTCTTCAATTCAAAAAAAATCTACTGTTGTAAGCTAATCAAAGAAATAAAAAAAGACTTCATGAACCGCAAAGCACAGTTCAGGCCGGGTTTCATGCCTACCTCGCTGCATCCAAGGCTTGCAAGAGCAGCAATCAATCTCACAGGGCTAAAAAAAGGAACTATTTTGGACCCATTCTGCGGCACTGGCGGCATTCTGATCGAAGCCTCTTTAATGGGATTCAGCACAATAGGCTATGACATTGACAAATTTATCCTAAAGAAATGTGAGGAGAACATGAAGTTCTTCAAACTAAAGAACTACAAGCTGGAAAGCAAGGACGCACTGAAATTAAACAAACCAGCATGTATAGTGACAGACCTGCCATATGGCAAGAACTCAAAACTCACAGAGCCATTAGAAAACCTCTACTTAAATTTCCTCAAGAAAATAAAAAAGCGTTCAGTTGTAATCTTCCCAAGCTTCATAAACCACAAGAAGCTCATCAAAAAAGCAAACCTAAAAATAGAGCATGAGTTCACATACTATCTTCACAAGTCACTTTCAAAGAAAATAGTTGTGTTAAACTCTTAGGGGGCATTATGGATAAAATAGAAGCTGCATTAAAAAAATCAGAAACAATAATCATTTCTGCTAGATGTTCAATCACATACAGCGGAAGAGCTGAAAGCTTTCTTGCAGAGGGAGACAGATTAATCATCATAAAGTCAGACAAGACCTTATTGATCCATCAGCCAACAGGCAGCACCCCTGTAAACTATATGAAAGAGGGAACAACACACAAAATAGAGGAGAAAGATGGAAAAATCATAATCCACAGCAGCAATCTTGCGCAAAAGGAATACCTGGATATTGAATTATTTGAAATATACTTTATCCAAACTCAGGAGCTGAAAGATGTTGAAAAGATTCAACTCAATGGCACAGAGAAGCACATGGCTGAGAATCTTTACAAAAATCCAGAGTTAGTTGAAAAAGGATTCAAGCCCTTAAGCATGGAAGAGCACACAAAATTTGGCTTTATTGACATCTTTGGTTACGATAAAAACAACATCTTAGTTGTGATTGAATGCAAGCGCTATGCAGGCGATCCAAAAGCAGTAGATCAATTGAAAAGATACGTTGATAAGATTAAATCCATGAAAGGATTAGAAAAAGTCCGAGGAATTCTTGCATGCCCTAAGATAACACCTTCTGCAAAGCAAATGCTCATAGATTTCAACTTTGAATACCTAAAAGCAGACCCTCCGAACCATCTAGAGCGCTTCAACAGCAATCAGAAAAAGATTGGTGAGTATTAATCCTCAAACATACTCATTACTTTATACACTGTTTCTTTGACTGTTACCATTCCAGCATCATCTTTCTCGAACGGAACATGCACAATTCCTCCAAAATGATTATTATCTCCAACAACAATCATTCCATGGATGTGCATCCAGGCATGTATCTGCTCAACTGTTTTCTCTTGTCCGCCATTTCTGCTGCCGCCAACAGCAATAGCAGCTCCAACCTTATCTTTCAACAGAAAATCATTCCTTCGAAGCATAAGTGTTCTATCAAGAAGTGCTTTCAACTGTGAGGAAACACTTCCAAAGTAAACAGGAGATGAAACAATGATTGCATCTGCATCCTCAAGCAGCGGATAGACCTTCTGCATGTCATCCTTTATTGAACAGGCTTTTTCCTTTTTGCAGTTATTACACACAACACAGCCATTGATCTTGTTCTCTGAAATAAGTATCTTAGAAGTAATCGCTCCTTTCTGCTTGGCAATATCCAGAACATAATCTATAATCTGCTCATTATTGCCTTTCTTATTTACACTTCCAGATATACCGACGAGTTTCATGAGTAGAAGGGGTTATTCGCTTGTTTTTATGTCTTTCGAAGTTTCTTCTCTTTTTCAGCTACCTTAAGCGTAGTGCTTACTATAGCATCCGGAGTTAATGACATGCTATCAATCCCACATTCAACAAGGAACTCTGCAAAATCTGTGAAAGTCGATGGAGCATCTCCACAAATACCTATCTTGCGCCCTCTTTTCTTTGCAGTTCCAACAACCTTTGTTACTAATCTCTTCACAGCATCGTTTCTTTCATCAAATATGCTGCTTACAAGTTCAGAATCCCTATCCAGTCCAAGCGTTAGCTGTGTCAAGTCATTGCTTCCTATGCTGAAGCCGTCAAATATGTCTGCGAACTTATCAGCTAGTATTACATTGCTTGGTATCTCGCACATTACATAGACCTCAAGTCCATTCTCGCCCCTCACAAGGCCATTCTTCTGCATCTCATGCAGAACCTTTTGTCCTTCATCAACTGTTCTGCAGAATGGAATCATTACTTTCAGATTTGTCAGGCCCATATCATTCCTTACTTTGAGTATTGCCTGGCATTCAAGTGCAAAAGCAGGTTTATATTTCTCGCTGTAATACCTTGAAGCGCCTCTCCATCCAATCATTGGATTGTCTTCTGTTGGTTCATACGCATTTCCGCCAATTAAATTTGCATACTCATTGCTCTTGAAATCGCTCAACCGAACAATTACATCCTTTGGATAGAATGCAGCAGCAAGTGTTCCAACACCCTCTGCTAATTTGTCTATAAAGAACTGCTTCTTGTTCTTGTAGTTTGCTGTCAGCTTGTCTATCTTTTCTTTTGCTTCTCCTTTTTGATCCTTGTAATTGATCAGTGCAAGAGGGTGTATCTGTATGTAAGAATTAATGATGAATTCTTCACGAGCCAGACCAACTCCGCTGTTTGGTAAAAAGCTCTGTTCAAACGCCTGTTCAGGAGTTCCAATGTTCATCATTATCTTTGTTTTTGTCTTTGGTATTGTTTTAAGATTGATTTTGTTTATTTTAAACTTCAGCAGCCCTTTGTAAATAAATCCTTTTTCTCCTTCTGCGCAGGAAACAGTGATTGCATTGCCGCTCTTTATCTTCTCTGTTCCATCATTTGTTCCTACAACGCATGGAATCCCAAGCTCTCTGCTGATTATAGCTGCGTGACATGATCTACCACCACGATTTGTTACAATTGCAGATGCAATCTTCATGATTGGCTCCCAGTCAGGGTCTGTCATATCTGTTACAAGCACTTCTCCTTTCTTGAACTTGCTGATGTCATGGACATCCATTATAACATGCGCTTTTCCCTGGCCTATCTTTGATCCAACACTATCGCCCTGTGCCAAAGCAGTTCCTTTCTGCTGCATCACATATTTCTCAAGAACATTTCTGTTTTTTTGCGAATGAACAGTTTCAGGTCTTGCCTGAACAATAAACAGCTGTCCTGTCTCTCCGTCCTTTGCCCACTCCATGTCCATTGGTTTTTCATGGCCGGCTTTTGCAGAGTAATGATCCTCTATTGCGCAGGCATACTTTGCAAGCATCAGTATCTCATCATCTGTAAGAACAAAGTTTTCTCTGTCCTTTTTCGGAACATTAACATTCTTTGTCAGCTTATTACCTTCATGGGTATAAACCATCTTCATTCTCTTTGTACCAACTCTTTTAGACAGTATTGGCTTAAAGCCGGTCTTCAGCGTTGGTTTGAAAATATAATATTCATCAGGATTAACAGCGCCTTGAACAACATTCTCTCCTAGTCCATATGCTGCATTAATAATTACCGCATTGCTGAATCCTGATTCAGTGTCAATAGAAAACATTACTCCTGAAGATGCTTTATCTGATCTGACCATTTTCTGCACTCCAATTGAGAGTGCGATTGCAAAATGATCGAACTTCTTGTCATTTCTATAAGAGATTGCTCTATTAGTAAATAAAGAAGCAAAGCATTTCTTGCATGAATCAAGCAGCGCTGCCTCTCCTTTTACATTAAGGTATGTCTCCTGCTGTCCTGCAAAGCTTGCATCAGGCAGATCCTCTGCTGTTGCAGAGCTTCTTACAGCAACATCCACATTAGTAACGCGATATTCCCTGCACATTTTCCTGTATGCTGCAGAGATTTCTTTCTCAAGTATTTCAGGGAACTCTGCTTTCTTAATAAGTTCCCTTATCTTTTGCCCTCTTTCTGCAAGATCAGTTACATTTCCTTTTTTTAATCCGGAAAGAATAGTCACTATATCCTTTTTTATGCCTGCTTTGAGAATAAAAGCCCGGTATGCATTGGCTGTTATTGCAAAACCATTTGGAACATTGATGTTTTTCTTTGTAAGGTGTCTGTACATCTCACCAAGAGATGCGTTCTTCCCACCAACAAGAGGAACATCCTCGATGCCTAGCTCGTTAAACCATAGAATAAATGCGTTTTTCTTGTTCAATTTTACCCCTCTTTTTTACAGTTTTTTAACTTGTACTTTTAATGGTCGCCTTTTCATGGCTTTTGTCGCTTCTCTCCAGCTAAGCAGCTTGTTCTTTGCTCCATTCTTGGACAAGACAGATTCTGCATTAGCAGTAGCAAGCTTCAATGAAAATGAAATATCTTTATTCTTTACCAGGCCTGCAAGAAATGTTGATGAAAACGCATCCCCTGCTCCGGTAGTTTCAACAACCTTTGTGCTTTTGTTTGTTTTGATTATGTAATGCTTTTTTCCATCAGTTGCTTCTGTTCCTTCTTTTCCTTTTGTTATCACAACAATCTTTGGCCCAAGCTTATGAAGTTTTTTAAGCATAGATTTTACGTCATTAGCACCTGAAAGTATCTTTGCTTCTTTTTGGTTAACCACTAAGATGTATGTGTTATCCATTATGCCCTTGAGATACTTTGCTCCTTTTTCAGCAAGGTAAACACTAGGATTAAATACAATCTTGATCTTGTTCTTTTTTGCATATTTGGCAAGCTTTTCTATTGTCTTGAAAGACTCGCTCATCATTGATGAAAAATAGAACCATTTTGTCTTCAGCTTTGCTTTGTTTATTTTTTCATATTTTAGATGGTCACTGGCTCCCTTGTATGTCAGAATTGTCCTATCGTGTTCTATGCTGTCAAGAATCACTGAAAAGCTTGTCATTTCCTTTCCAATAGTTCCGACAAAGTCAATCTTGTCCTTTTTCAGTATCCTTAATATTCTTCTTGCATTGGCATCATCTCCTAGATTGCCAAGATAAGCAACATTGTTGCCAAGCTTTGCAAGAGAAACAGCCACATTGGTTCCTCCTCCTCCGCTTGAGAACTTTAGTTCCTGAATAAGTATCTTAGAAGGATATGGATATGACAGGAGTTCCTTTTGATTCTTTGTGCCAGGTTCAGAAATCTCTGTAATCCTTATTATCTCAGATTTGTCAGTGTAGACGAAAACATCAATCGTGGCACTCCCAACAGTGATTACGTCATACATATAGTAAACCCTAAGAGTTCTAATATTTAAATCTAACTATATATTATCGAGAATATCATGGGCATTCATAGCACTTGCTAAACCCTCTATTTCCTTGCCTGCTCTTGCTGTTATTTTTGCTTTTTCAAATGCCTCTTCTTTCCTGCTTATCCTTGCAATCCTGTCTGCAAATATCAGGCCATATGGATAGCCTGGGAACGTAAGATCCTTTGAATTCATGGCAACAGCTTCAATTACCTCTACTGCATTCTCTTTCTGCTTGTTATATATCTCAAATCTGAAGACATGATCAGATTTTTCATGTAATTTCACAAAATACATCTCTGCTTTGTGATCCTCTTTCTTGATATCAGCAATTGGATAGTAATACCATTTTCCGGCAGTTCCAATTTTCCCAAGCATAGTAGTCAATGTTCCGCCTTCATCTGTCAAAAGCGAGCATGTTTTAGCAAGACCGCAGATTAAAACGCCTTTTTCATCCACTTTTTTGTATATTTTCTCAAAATAATTTGTTTCATTAGTGTAATTTGGTTCCAGTGTTCCATCAATAACAATAATATCCCCTTTTTCAAGCTCATCAATTACTTTATTCACCATCTCAAGCTCTGCAAATCTTCTCGCTACCTCTCCAATCCTTGTTACACTGCCTCTATGATTGCCTTCACTGATTGTTTTGTCAAAGGAATTGAACTCAAGGTCCTTTTCATCCGGTGCAATATCCTTTGAGAAGATCTTTGATCTGTATCTTATTTCCTTTCCATCGCCAAACGCTTCTGTAAGAACATGAAATTCAATCTTTTTTGACTCTTTTCTCTTATTGTCTTCAAAGAAAACAGCTGCAACCCTCACCATTTGAAGCGCAACATTAGGAGCAGATACTAATTCGCAGTTCCCGCCATCAATAAAAACAATCTTTTTCGCAGAACCATCTTTTAATTCATGAAAATTATCCTTTGAAATCTCAATAGCACTGTATTCCTTGTTCTGAAACTCTGCTTTATCCCCTTTTGCACTTGACTTGAGCGCTCTTATCAACTCTTCAATCATGAGGAAAGAATAATTTAGCTGTCTATTTAAAGATTGTTGTGCAAACTTATTTAAACCAAGAATCTTTCTGGCAATCTATGAATGATGCAGTAAAAAAGGGTTTTAGTTTTGGCCTGACTTCAGGAATCATCACTACACTAGGTATGATTGTAGGTCTTCATTCCAGCACAAATTCTGCCATGGTAGTCATAAGCGGTATCCTAATCATTGCGATTGCAGATGCACTTTCAGATGCAATGGGCATACACATCTCAGAAGAGGCTGAGAATAAGCACTCTGAAAAAGAAATCTGGGAGTCAACTATCTCAACATTTTGTTCAAAGTTCGTTTTTGCATTGACATTCATTATTCCAATATACTTTTTGCCTCTTTCTACAGCAATAATTGTCAGTATAGCCTGGGGGCTTTCTCTGATAACACTGTTTAGCTGTTACATGGCCAGGCAGCAGAAGACAAAGCCTTACAGGATAGTTGCAGAGCATTTGTTCATTGCAGTCCTGGTAATCATAGCAACCCATTATATTGGAGAATGGGTTGCAACACTTGCTTAATCCATAATTAATAAATACCTGTCTTAATTCTACACCCTTATGCAAGCAATAACCCGCGAGCAGATGAAAGAAGTTGACCGTTTAATGGTTGAATCAGGTGTTTCTATAGAAACAATGATGGAATCTGCGTCTTTAGCAGTTGCAGATGCAGCAGAAAAAATCATCAAAGGAAAAAGAATCTTAGTTCTCTGCGGTCATGGCAATAATGGTGGGGATGGACTTGCTGCAGCTCGTCATTTAATCAACAGAGGATTCAATGTTAAAATCATCTGCGCAAAAGAACCAAGAGCTGAAGCTGCAAAGCAGCTAGAAAAATTAAAAGAAATGAATGCAGACATCAACAATGAAGATTTCAACTGCGATCTAATCATCGATGCTCTCTTAGGCTTTAACTTAGAAGGCAATCCTAGAGGCGTCTTTGCAGAGTTAATCAATAAAGCAAACCAAAGCAACATTCCAATACTTGCAGTAGATATTCCTTCTGGTTTGGATGCAAACACTGGAAAAGCTTACGAGCCATGCATCAAAGCAGCAGCAACAGTCACATTAGGCATTCCAAAAACAGGATTAAACAACGTTGGAAAACTCTTTCTAGGCAACATAGGTATAACAAAAGAGATCTATGTCAAACTAAACTTAAAGAATCCTTTCAAAGGCAATGAAACGCTGTTGGAATTATAGCCAAAACTTTTTATAATATTAAAATATTTAATAGTCTATGTTCTGGTTTCACGAAGACGAAAGAAAGAGATTGTTTGAAATTCTAAGAGACACAGTAAGAGATGAGAGTGAATTTGAACATATGTTTCAACAGTTAGAGAAGTCTAGAGAAGAATTAAGCAGGTCACAAATTGAGGCTTCTGTTGCAGAGAGCACTCTTAAAGGTGAAGTTAATCATCTTCTTGTGCAGGCAAAGCGCATGTTCTCGGATGATGTTCAGTTAGTACATCTGCTTTTAGAACTGCGCAAAAAAGGTTTGATTGATTTTGTTGGAGTAGAACAAAAAGACAGGTTTTCTGAAATTATAGCTATTGCTGAAGATCTCCTGAAAAAATCAGAAGATTTGGTTAGATTTTACGAGATGTTGAATGAAAAATACGGCAAAGGGCCTAAAGGGAAAAAAGGATTTAAGATAGAAAAATCACTTGAAGAACTTAAAGATGAATTCAATGTTATAAACGCCTATAAGAATAGGTTGAAGATGCTGATAGAGTCTGAGGAACGGGACATACATGAAATTGAGAATGATTTAAGAACAGGGCTCAGCATTTCTGAGAAAAAGCTCTTTGAAGTTAAAGACGGTTCTTTTCGTGTAGAGCTTCACTTAAACTATACCACAATTCCATACGGAAGCACACTTAATATGCAGAAGACCTTTCCAGCAGGTCTGCTGTTATTTGATCATGATTACCTTGTTGCTGAGATTGCACTTTCTGCTTTTGAGAACAAGCAGGTTTTTGTTACAGTCTCTGAGACTTATGTTAAGGGAAGAGGCTATGTGCAAAGAGCTATTGAATTATTGCTGAAATCAAAAAAAATATCAACATGGAATTCAGATACAGGCGGTGTTATTTCAGGACCTGCTCATCGTTTGTACGACCGAATAGCATCGAACCCTGAATTTATTGTCGACAGAGGCGCAGAAAACAGAATAAGAGTTAGATTACATTCTAAATAATCAAAAGGTTTTTATACCTCATTTTGTGTTGAATACATATGCGAAATCGAAACGAAGAGGCAATTCAAGCAGCAGAAAAAGAGGTTCAGGGATTATGGCCTGTTGCTGAGAAAATCATACAGGCATACAGAATAAGGATAAAATTGTTTATTAGAAAATATGATCTACTCTTACAAGTTGATCGATCATTAGGACTTAATAAAAACATTGAGATCATCGCAAACAATCCAAATTTCTATTCTCAGTTATCTAACATACTGGAAAAAGAAGAAAAATTATTGCAGATTATTGAAGGAGATGAAAAAATAGTTGGCAATAATATTAATTATGCATTAAAACAATTAAAGTCACATCATGGTCAAATGAGCGAAAAGATTTCTAATATAAAATTAACTGACGACCGCGAACTTTCTGTAGGAGACCTCCAAAATTTTCTTAGTCACGCAATAACCTTTTTAGAGCATATGGAACAGGACGTTGAAAGAATCAGAGTTAGAATGGGACTTGAACGTACATTTATAAGACGCATGGAGAGTGATGAAGACCATGCTAAGAAAGAAGAGGACTTCAATTTTTTTATTAGGGCATGGGAACAAGAGGTCAGGAATAATGAAGAGATGTTGAAACACTTCCATAATATGAGGCATAGCAGCCAGAAAATTATTCATAGTGTAGACATAGTTCAAGGTGTTGGTGAGGGAGAAGCTGCTATTGTTGGAGGTTTTATGGGTGGAGCAGCTGCACTAGCAGGAGGGCTGGCAATAGGAAATCCTGCTGTAGCAATTATAGGTGCAGTCGTAGGATTGTCCATAGTTGTTTTTGGAATTATGGCAAGCATAGATTCAACTTACAAAATGGGCTTCAGAGAATTAGAACAAGAAAGGCTATTAATCCGAGATTTTGAAAACAAAAGAGTGATTGAAAAGAATTCCTTCTGGCACAGGCTGTTAGGGCAATCTACATAAACTCTCCCAGTCCTTTTTGTTTCCTTTCTACCTTTGGCTTTTCTTCTTCGATAACATCTCCTAGAATTGGTCTGCCGTATTCTCCGTCAAAGCCTGGCTTCACTTCTATCTTTCCCTCACGATTCTTTAGAATAGCTTCAACTAGCTTCTCATCAACAACCTTTTTCAGCTCTTCTTCAGGAGCATCAAGTAAAACATTGAACTCAGAACCAAACTTGTTAATTAAATCATAGAACACTGCCCATGTTTTCTTTGTTGCAATACCAGTCCCGATAAGCGCGGATATTATCTCAGATAACGGAATCAAGGTCTTGAACGGAACAGCATTTTCAGTAACAAATCCTTCAGGTCTGTCAGCAAGCTCTTCAACACGATGCAAAACACCAATAGTCAATTCTCTTTTGCAGACAGGACATATGTTATTATTCTTCAAAGCATCTTTTGGCTCCATGCTAACATTGCACTTCCTGTGCCCGTCAATGTGATACTTTCCATAGCCAGGGTCAACCTCAATTGTTTCTACCAAGCCATTTCGCGTTCTTATTGCATCTACAATATTCTTGTAACTAAGTTCCTTTAGATCAAAGACATTTGCTTCTCTGCCTATTCTCCATGGCCAGAACGAATGCAAGTCTGAGTTAGAAAGAAGAGTGTACTTATCCAGCTTACTAATTCTCCAGTTCATTGCAGGATCAGAGGACATTCCTGTTTCCAACGCGTGTACATGCTTAGATTGATCCTTGAAGCATTCTTCAACAGAGTTAAAGCCGGAATTAGAGCCAAATATGCTGAACCACGGTGTCCAAACATGTGCAGGTATTATCTCAATATCCTTATTTATTGACATCATCTTTTCTGTGAAATCAACACAGTTTATTCCAAAGATTGGCCTGCCATCATAATCAGTCCGCCCTATTTTCAGCAATTCAGTGTTTATCTGTTCAACAGTTCCGCTGTCAGGAGCAAGTAAAACAAGATGAACCCTTCTTCCCTTGCCATCCTGTGAGTAAATCAGGGAAATTTCGCCCTGCAGAACAAACGGAAACTTGTTTTTTGTAAAAAAAATCCCATTGGAATCCTCTTGAAGCTTTTTTATCTCAGAAAACCATGTTGGATGCGTGAAATCTCCTGTTCCCAAAAGCCCAACACCCTTTAAACGCGCATACTTTTCAAGATTCTCAAAATCCAGCGCTTTACTCGTAGCTCTGGAGAATCTTCCGTGTATGTGTAAATCAGCTATTACCTTCATTTTCCAAAATAACTATCAAGCTTGCTCTGTGATTTTGTCTCTATCTCTGTTTTTATATCTATTCCTAGAACTTCAAATATCTTATCAACTGCAGGCAGTACCTGATTATTAAGATAATAATCTGAGTCATATTCTCCTGCTTTTACTTCTTCAGGTAATCGAGCTCTATCTCTTATCCTGTCTTTTCCCTGTGTTACAATGTATTTTATCAAAGATCCAGGCCCAATTGGTTTTCCCATGCTTTCCATTCTCTGTGCAACTGCAACGTGCGGCCCGATTGCATCATAGCTCTTAAGCTCCTTTTGCAGTTGTGTGCTAATAATAACCTTTTCAGCTTCAATCTTTTTATCTCTTAAGTTTCCAACAGTTTCCTTTACATATTCAACAGCTTTCTTTGCATCCTTTTTTTTCAATATGATATTAAGAACATTTTCCTGCACCTCTTTTGCAATAGGTGACAAATTTCTTCTAACAGTTTCAAAGCCCCTTATCTTTAGTTTTCCTTTTTCATTAAGCAGAGCATACTTCTTTTTTGCTCCAATGCCAGTCCCTTTTGCAGATACAAAGATTCCTGATGGATACAATCCTTCGTATTCAAGTTCCATTAATCCAGGAAGACTTAAATTCAGCCCTTCAACAAACTTTCCAACCTCATTTTCTGTTTTCCCGTCAAGAGTCATGAATATGCTGTCAGTATCAGAATAAAGAACCTTATAGCCTGTGTCCTTTGCTTTGTCAATAACACCTTGTATGTAGTATCTTCCGTATGCAGTTATGCTTCTTGCGCATTCTATGGAATACCAGCGAGCGCCAAAAAATCCCATGTAACCATACATGGAGTTTGCAATTGTCTTGAGAACACTTTCTCTTGCAGCAAGAAGCTTGTCCTTTTCTGCTGTTTTTGTTATCTCTTTTATCCTCATTCTTCTTGTTATCAGTCCTTCTATGACTGTTGCTATGAATCCCTTTCTTTTTTTGCAGAACCAGCTCTTTTTCCCATCTTCTTCAGGTGTGAAGTCAGCTTCTGCTTTGCAACAATTGCAGTCCAGTGTATCAGGAGAAATATTATGTGCAGAGATTATTGTTGGATACAGGCTTCTGAAGTCAAACACAACAACGTTTTCATAAAGTCCTGGTTGCGGTTCATAAACAAACCCTCCAGAATATGTATGTTCCCTTCTTTTTCTTATCTCATCATAGCCCGGTCTGTTGGGTATCAGCTCATTAAAGTCCTGCGCTTGCTTCATTAAGTACCACTCAACGAGCTGTGAGTAGCTCATCCTGCTAACATCAAATATCGGGAGCCCTATTGTTTTTACAAGCTCAATAACATTTGGAAGCATTCTTTTTGTCAGCTCATAAGTCAGGTTTGCGTCCTGTAGATTATATTCGCAGTATTCGCTAAGTCTATCAGAATTTGTATCCCATGCTTCAGGCAGCAGTTCAATATCAACATCCTCTTTTTGCTCTCCCAGTATCTCTGTTGCAACAGAATTCAGGTCATATGTTGTTGTGTCCATGCTTCGGCCCATTATTTTCCTTATGAACTTGAATATGTCAAGGTGTGTTATTCCTGTTATGCCTGCGGATACAACATTTCCTTTCCCTATTTTTGGCTTTGAATAGTCCAGGCCAATGTCAAGGTTTACCTTGTACTTTTCTGCCCGTGTTTTTATGTATGGCAAATCAAACCCATCAGAGAAATATCCGACAAGCACATCAGGTTTATACTCATCTATAACCTGTTTGAACTTTTCTATGAGCTCTGCTTCGCTGTTGACAAAATCAACATACTTGAGTTTTGTTTTAAACCTCTTCCATGTGATGACCTTTTTCAGACCATCCCCTGAAAATGCAATCATTATCACAGGATGCTCATCAGCTGCTCCAATTCTTCCTTCAGGGCTGTATGTTTCTATGTCAAACGAAAGAAGTCTTAGATCCTTGATAGTTGTTTCACCGCTTTGGGATACTTTTTTTGCCCTTAGCACATCAACGCGTGATCTTTCATTTACAAAATCACCTTCTGCTTCGCAGGCAAGCAAAGGAGTTATCTTTTTGTCAATTAGGTATCGCCTGGCAAACATGATGTCTGCTTCAAGGAACTGCCCTAGTTTGCCTGCTTCATCACGTAATAAAGGAACATCTGAGGGTTGTTCTACAAAGGCCTTGACAGCTTCTATCTCTTTTCCAAGATACTTTCTTTTGTGGACCTCTGTTCGCACTATTTTTGCTGTTCGGTCCTTCTGCGTAGCTGTAATTTTCGATATATTATCAACTATCTCGTTGGTCTTGCCTGTTATCCAGAAATACGGTTCAAAGCTTTCATCAGTCACACATATCTGTTTTCCGTCAACAGTTCTGCCGTATATATGAATAACTGGCTTACCCCTTACAGTCCTGTATGTTATATCCAGAGGATAAAACCTTACTGCAACCATACAAAATGCTAATGAATCTCCGTATATAAATCTTGCGGGAGCACAATTTTTTTATATTAGATGTTCCCACAAAGTCCTAAGATGACAAAAGGTGCTATTTTAGATCCACGTTCTGATTTACCTACTTCGACTTCAGGGTCAAATATCTGCTTTATTATCACAGATATAGAAAAAAAAGGTTCTTGCTGGGACGAAGGCCCTGCTACGGGTCTTTTTTCAGGTCCATTCTCTATTAGAGATAGAGGCTTTGTTCATAATTTTACTCTTTTTGATCTTTATTCTGTTACTGCTAGTCTTCATTCTGGAATTGCTAACGAAGAAATACAGGAGCTTTCAGCTGCTTATGCTGTTCCAACTGAGACATTTGTTGTAGGAAAAGCAGGTGACCAGGCAGATATTAGTAAATATAAAAGCAGTTTAGGAAAACTTCCTCCTCATGCAACTGTTGATAAGCACGTAAAATCATCTGATCTTGAGAGGATGACTAAATACATGTTACACCCCTGGCACGAGAACATAAAGGTTTATAGTAGAAGAAAGGAAGAAGGCCTTCCTGTAGACCTTCTTAATAAGGCGCATGTTGTGACTAAATATTATTCATAGATAACCAAACCGAAACTTTTTTAATTAAGCTTGCTTTCTGAAATCGCCATGTATGACCTAATTATTCTTGGAGGTGGAGCTGCTGGCCTTACAGCTGCAATATACGCTGTTCGTTATAGGCTGAAGACTCTTATTATCTCAAAGGATGTTGGCGGTCTAATACTTGAAGCGCACAAGGTTGAGAACTGGCCTGGTGTAAAATCCACTACAGGAAATGACCTTATGAAGGACTTCAAGGAACACGCTCTTAAACTCGGTGTTGAGATTGCTGAAGGAGAGATTGTTGACATAGAGAAAAAGGATAATGTAGAGCTAAAGGACAACAAGGGAAAAATATACGAGTCAAAATCATTGATTCTTGCTTTAGGCACTCAGAGAAGAAAGCTTAATGTTCAGGGCGAAGCTGAGTTCCTTGGAAAAGGAGTAAGCTATTGCGCTGTTTGCGATGCGCCATTCTTCAAAGACAAGACAGTTGCTGTTATTGGCGGCAATGACAGTGCAGCAAATGCAGCTTTGCTTCTTGCAGAGCACGCAAAGAAAGTATATATCATATACAGGAAAGAAAAAATCAGGGCAGAGCCAATCAACCTTGAGCGTGTTGAAAAGAGTGAAAAAATTGAAATCATAAACAACTCAAACGTAACCGAAATCACAGGTACAAATTTTGTTGAAAAAGCAAAGCTTGACTCTGGAAAAGAAATAGAATTAAACGGAATATTCATTGAGATTGGTTCAACACCAACAACAGTATTATTATCAAAAATTAAAGTAGAAACAGACGACCGTGGATATATTAAGGTAAATGAAAAAATGGAAACCAATGCAGAAGGGGTTTTTGCTGCAGGTGACATTACAACAGGCTCTGGCGGTCTAAGGCAGCTCGTAACAGCTGCATCAGAAGGAGCTATAGCTGCTACATCTGCTTTTCCATATGTAAGGAAAAAGAAATGACTCAACTTCACAAAGAGCAAAGAGTAGGGGTTTTTGTTGATGTTCAGAACATGTATTATTCTGCAAAGAACCTTTATTCTGCCAAAGTAAACTTTGCTACAGTCTTACGTTCAGTTGTCGGCGGAAGAAAATTAATAAGAGCGATTGCGTATGTAATCAAGGCAGACATAAAAGAAGAAGGCACATTTTTCGGAGCATTAGACAAAATAGGCTTTGAAGTTAAGTCCAAGGATCTGCAGACCTTTGTTGGCGGAGCAAAAAAGGGTGACTGGGATATTGGAATTGCAATGGACGCACTTGAGCTTGCTCCAAAGCTTGATACTATAATCATTGTTTCAGGAGATGGGGATTTTATTCCATTGGTACAGCACCTTAAGCGCGCATTAGGTTGCCGTGTTGAGGTTGCTGCTTTTGGAAGAACCGCTTCAAGGAAACTCGCAGAAGAAGCTGATGGCTTCATTGATTTGGATAAGAACAAGAGGTATTTGATATAAAATGGACACACAGAAAGAATCGCTGAAGATGCATATAGAGCAGCAGGGAAAACTAGAAGTAAAAAGCAAAGTACCATTAGAAACAAAGGAAGACCTTTCTTTAGCATATACCCCTGGCGTTGCAGAGCCATGCAGGGAGATAGCAAAAAACAAGGATGATGTTTACAAGTATACTTTCAAGGGCAATATGGTTGCTATTGTAACAGATGGCAGTGCTGTTCTTGGCTTAGGCAATATTGGTCCAGAAGCCGGACTTCCTGTTATGGAAGGAAAAGCACTATTATTCAAGGAGCTTGCAGGCGTTGATGCATTTCCAATCTGTCTTGCAACTCAGGATGTAGAGGAAATCATAGATGCAGTAAAGAAAATAGCACCTACTTTCGGCGGAATAAATTTAGAAGACATTTCAGCTCCAAGATGCTTTGAAGTTGAAAAACGCCTAAAAGAAGAGCTTGACATTCCTGTTTTCCATGATGACCAGCACGGAACAGCTGTTGTTACTTTGGCTGGCATGATCAATGCGTTGAAAGTAACTGGAAAGAAAAAGGAAGACCTTAAGATTGTTGTTAGCGGTGTTGGCGCTGCAGGAGTCGCAGTAATAAAATTACTTCTTCACTTTGGTGTAAAGGATGTAATCATGCTTGATACAAAAGGAGCTCTTTATGAAGGAAGAACTGAAAACATGAATCCTGTAAAGGAAGAAATGGCAAAGATAACAAACAAGGATAAGTTTTCAGGCAACCTTGCAGAGGCTGTTAAAGGAAGAGATGTTTTCATTGGTGTATCTGCTCCAAATGTCCTGACAAAGGAAATGGTAGAGACAATGGACAATCCAATCATATTTGCAATGGCTAATCCTGATCCAGAGATAATGCCTGATGATGCAAGAGCAGCAGGAGCTGCTGTTATTGCAACCGGCAGATCTGATTTTCCAAACCAGGTGAACAATGCAGTTGGTTTCCCGGGAATTTTCCGTGGTGCCTTTGATGTTAGAGCTTCTGACATTAACAATGAGATGAATGTTGCTGCAGCATACGCTTTGGCTTCAATGGTTGAGAATCCATCTGCAGACAAGATAATACCTGCTGCTTTGGATAGAAGCGTTGCACCAGTTGTTGCAAAGGCAGTTGCAGAAGCAGCTAAGAAATCAGGCGTTGCAAGAATCTAGAATTTTTTTTCAATTTCTTCTTCTACTATTGATTCTCCACTGTATTCGCAGTCCATGCACTGGAAGACTTGAATTCCCCTAGAAGTTATGCTGAATTTTATGTTAATAGATCTGCATTGAGGGCAAACCCTTACTTTCATAGAATAAGCTCCATCTTGGTGACATTTCTCACCAAGTCCATGTAGCCGTCTGCAATCTTTGCACTCTTAAGTTTCTCTATGTTTCCATGTAGTGTATCAAAGAAGGTCTTCATCCCTGCTTCAACACTCCCGCTGTCCTGTATAATGATTGCAGCATCAGTATAAATCTTTTCTCCGTCAAACTCAGAATGAATGTTCTCTTCCATGCTTATTATGTCACTCAAAATCTTCTTTGCAAGTTCTTCAGGCTCATCTACTCTTGCATCCTTGAATATCTGCTTCTTAATTCCATCATCAAAGCTTATGTCAAGAACTACAGAACAATCTCTTGCAGAAAAAGAGCTAACCTTGATCTTTTGAAGCTTAACCCCTATTACCTTTAATTCGCTACCTGATACAACGTTCATTTTCAACCCATCCTTATTCTGGTGAAGCACCTTTATATACTTTTCTATTTAACTCAAATATCTTTCTCCTCTGTCTGGCAAAATAGTTACAACCTTTTTGTATTTCTCTTTTGCTTTCATTGCTGCTAATACATTTGCTCCAGAGCTTATTCCAACAAGAACGCCGTGTTCTTTTGCAAGTTTTTTCTGCATTTCAATTGCATCATCAGTCTTTATTGTTATTATCTCTTCAATTAAATCACTGTTTTCCTCAACTATTTTTGGAATAAACCCCTCTCCGATTCCTTGTATTCCATGCAGCCCCGCATTGCCTCCGGAAATAACTGCAGATTCCATAGGTTCAACACCTATAATTTTCACATCAGGATTCGCAGCTTTCAATGCCTTGGCAACACCGATTAGTGTTCCTCCTGTGCCAGTTCCTGCAACAAACGCATCAATATTGCCTGCTTGTTCAACTATCTCTTTTCCAATACCTTCTCTGTGAGCTTCTATGTTGTCATTGTTCTCAAATTGCCTTGGCAGCCAGGCAGATGGATACTTTTTCACAAGCTCATTGTACTTTTTCATTGCTCCTATAATGTCTTCTTTTGCAGGTGTTAGCACAACATCTGCACCAAAGGCCTGCATCATCTGCCTTCGTTCTATGCTCATTGATTCTGGCATCACTGCTGTGAATCTATAGCCCTTTATTGCTGCAATCATAGCAAAGGCTATGCCTGTGTTTCCGCTGGTAACCTCAATAATTCTGTCGCCAGGCTTTAATTCCTCTCTTTCTTCTGCTTTTTCAACCAGGTAAGCAGCCATCCTGTCCTTTACGCTCCCTGTCGGGTTCGTAGTTTCAAGTTTTGCGAGTACACCCCCTATTTCAATCAGCGGTGTTTTTCCTACAACTCCCAGTATGTTTTTTGATATCATTTTGATTAACCTCCATAGACTTATCTTAAATAAAAAAAGGTTTATAGACAATGCATTCAGAACTAACAACAACACAGCGATTTATCTAAGAAAACGTTACTCAAAACTAATTTTTGCTGTGTCATACAGTCTAGTCAACCTCGTATCATTATTAAACTTTTCTATTAAAACAGCAACTCTTAAATACATTTCTCGATTCTTCAATTTTATGAACTTTCAATCACTGACAAATATACAGGATGCAGACTTTTACCTAGACCAGGCTTTCAAGGAAGCAAAGAAGAAAGCAGACGCTGTGAGAATCAAGGTTAGTGGAGAGGACAGACTAAAAAAATCCATTTGTGTAGAGGTAGAAAGAATAAAATCAGTCAGGAGAAGCCTTGGAAACAATCTTGACCACATATTAAAATCATATCCTTCCTTAGATGATCTTCCTGATTTTTACCAGGACTTGGTCAAATGCACTATTGATTATGTTCAGCTGAAGAAATCCTTTGGAGCGCTGAACTGGGCAAGAAAAAGACTGATTGAGTTCTTTGATATGCATCTTAGGCAGATTAGAAGATGCAAGGATTACAAGTACATTAACACGCACAGGCGTTCATTCTATGGCAGAGTTAGTTCTTTGATGAAACAAATCAATCCTAATCTTAAGTTCCTCGAGGAATCAAGGAAAATAATGAAGAGTTATCCAGCAATTAAGACAAGCATGCCTACAGTGGTTATTGCAGGCTTTCCAAATGTTGGAAAAACAACACTCTTGAGAGCACTTACAGGTGCAGATCCAAAGATTGCTTCGTATCCATTCACAACTCAAAAATTAATGCTTGGCTATATCAAAGAGGATGAAGCATCAATTCAGTTCATAGACACTCCTGGGCTCTTAGATCGTCCGTTTTCAAGCAGAAACAAGATAGAGCAGCAGTCAATTCTTGCTCTAAAGCATGTTGCATCAGGAATAGTTCTTATTATTGATGCCTCAGAGACCTGCGGATATACAGTGAAGGAGCAGCTCAATCTGCTCAGAGAGCTTAAGAAAGCATTTGGCCTTCCAATCCAGGTTGTGCTGAACAAGTCTGATATCTCAGAGAAAAAGGCCTTGTCAGAACTCAAGAAGAAGTTCAAGGATGTTATAGAGATTTCTGCAGAAAAAGGCGATTTAAAGAATCTTAAAGAAAATCTTATTTCTTCTTACTCGGATTAACCTGTATTGAGAATGAACAAGGAAGCTTCTTTGAAGCTCTTTGCATAGCAGCTCTTGCGTGAAGAACATTCTGCTTATCCACTCTTACTGTGAACAGCTTCTGCCCATCCTTTACTCTTGCAGCAATGCCAATTGTCTTTCCAAATGACTTCTTCATACCTGTGCTCATTCTGTCTGCTCCAGCTCCTGCTGCAAGCGGATTCTCTCTTAGAATATGAAATGGATAAACCCTTATTTTGAAGTGAAAACCGCCCTTTCCAATGTTCTTTTCAAGCGCTCTTACTGCTGTCTGCCTTGCAGACTCCATTGCTTCCTGCCTTATCTGCAGTTCTACTTTTGGAATTAAATCAACATTATACTCAAAGTCCTCACCAGCCTCGCCCATGTCAAATCTTGTGATCTTTAAATTAGGGTTTACTCTGATATATGACTTCTTCTTAAACTTCGATATTCTTGTGTAGGGCCTTTCTGTGCTTCTGTAGGCTACCCACTTTCTTAATTTTGGCATTTCTCCTTCTTGGAAATAACAGGCCCTTTAAAAAGGTTTGCTTCTTGAAAAGCTCAAAAAGCAAGCTTTTTGTATATGAAGGACAGAATTCTTTTAGTAACTTATTTATACTCTTTCTTATATTATTGAATCAATGAAATTGATTAAATATGTATTGTTAATATCCTTAATGATTTTTTTAGTTGGCTGTATTTCCAATGAAAGGCTTACTGAAAAAGCAATAGAACAACAAGACATTTCATATTGTAATAAAATCAAAGATCAAGGAACTCAAAACAGATGTTTTTTCAAATTAGCTGATTATGTTCCAGAAGCATGTAGTCATATTGAACCATTTTATTGTTTAGGAAGTCCGTGTATGGATGAAAGTGGCTTAATAGCTGAATGTTACGAAAAATTATTTGAAAAAAATCCATCAGAACAAGTTTGTATAGATATGGAAGCTAATAAAGGAGCTTATCAAAACGTTTTAAGGTGTTTTGAGAAACTAGGATTTTCAGGAAATAGTTTATGCAAAAAATTTAAGACATCATATTCAAATTTCTGGGGTTGTTTTAGAAATAAACTAGGAAATGGGCTGGATGTTCCTGTTGAAATAAGTGAAGAAGAATGTATAGAATATGCAAAAATTTCTGAAGATAACAAATGGCGATGTTATAAGGATCTTGCAGTAACTGAAAAAAATGAGAAATTTTGCAATAAAGACTATATGAGTAACACTTTTAATGAGCTGGCTTGCTTATTAGAAGTCGCAAAAGCAAAGAAAGATACCGAAGTTTGTAATAAAATAGATCCTTCGTGTTATAAATGTGGACATGGTATTTCTTGCGGTGGTGGAAAACCAACAGGAAATTGGGTAGATTGTGATACCTACCAAAATTATTGTAAAAAACAGATTGAATCATCTTCTTAAGAAATAGGACTCTTAATTCTCTTATATGAATGGGCTTTCACCTTAGAAGACGGAAACGTTGCGGGTTGCCTCGAATTTTGAACCTGCTTTTTGCAGGGTTTGTTTTTTACTGCCTATGAGAACTAAGGATTTATTGGATCATTCTGTAGAAAGAAGTGTTGCTCTTTCCTCTTTTATCTTCTCCAGCTTACTTTCTGACATGAAGTTAAAGTCATAACTATTGCCCAATAATATCTGGTTTAAAAGCTTACCATCTTTGAATACTTGAATTCCACTTAGGCCTCTGATGACAGGATGCCCATTAGCGTTTTCTATAAATTCTTTTTCCCTATATAATCTGACATCTTCTCCTATGTCAATTCTTGGCGGTGTAAACTTATCTTCAAGTATTCCTGGTGATATTCTATAAGGCACCTCTGGTTTTGAATCAATAGTTAGTTCTAATCTGTTTCCTTTAATAAATTGAACTGAGTTTATAACAACCCCCTCAATAAATGGAACCTGTGTAGGCTCTTCACCTAAAGGAGTACGATACAACATAGGCATTTCAGGATTTCCATCTGCATATATTGGTTTCATTATTAAAATAAGGAACGCAAGTAATTATAAAAATTTTTCCACTTAAATGATGTTCAGCTAACAAAAACCTTTTTATTCTACAAAAACCACCTATATTCTATGACTCTAGTAATGGTTTTCGGGACATTTGACATACTGCATCCTGGCCATAGCTACTTTCTGAAGCAGGCCAAGAAAAAGGGGGATTATCTTGTAGCTGTTCTAGCAAGAGACCTCACAGTTAAGGACGTCAAGAACAGATTCCCAAAGAACAATGAGCAACTCAGATTGAAAAACCTTGAAAAGCTCAAGATAGCAGACAAGGTTCTCATGGGCAGTTTAAGTGATAAATTCGAGCTGATTGAGCAGGAAAAGCCGGACATCATTTGTCTTGGCTATGACCAAAATTCATTCACAGCAAACCTCAGAGAAGAGCTGAGAAAGCGCAATATTCTCGCAGATATATTCCGTTTAGATCCATTCAAAGAAGATGTCTATAAGAGTTCTAAGTTAAGATAGCCGTTCATTAAGCTGTTTCTCGCACTCTTCCATGCACAGATAGTGCGTTGTGAAGTCTTCATCCATTGTTGCAGCGCAAAGGCTGGTGCATTTTTGGTATTCCTCATCGTATTCATTGTCATCTGAAAAGAAGTCTGTTAATGTACCCATCACGGTTAGTAATATAAATACAACAATAATAAGAATAACAATCAGTATGTTGTTTTTCATGCCCATGCTGCTTCTAAGGAAGGATGTCTTTAAATACTTTCCCTTAATTTAAAATAAATCCTTCTGTTGCTCTTTCCCTTGTTCTCTGCGCCTATTATTTCTATCCCTTTGATTTCAGAAGTGTTCTTTACGTGCGATCCGCCGCAGGCCTGCTTATCAAAATTAGTAATATCAACTACTCTTATTGTTTTTATTGACTCAGGCAGTCCCATTGCCAGCTTTACAATGGATGGAATCTTCATTGCCTCTTCTCTTGGCATGAAGTTCAGATCAACAAGCTTTCCCTCTTTGATTATTGCGTTTGATTTCTCTTCATAGCTCTTTATCAGTTCCCTGTCAAAGTTCTCAAGATTAAAATCAATTCTTGCTTTGTCCTCTGCTATCTGGTTTCCTGTTATCTGTGCATTAGTTTCTTTGCTTACAATTCCAGACAACACATGGCATGCAGTATGGTATCTCATGAAAAGATATCTTCTTTCCCAGTCAAGAACACCTTTTACTTTATCCCCGTTTTGAAGTCCTTCTTTGTCCAGTTCATGTATTATTCTTCCTTTATCCTTGCGAACAAAATTAACAGCATATTCTGTATCTCCACAAATCAATTTCCCTTTATCTGTTGGCTGTCCACCAGACTCAGGATAGAACGCAGTTTTGTCAAGTTCAACCTTGTTTCCTTCTATGCTAGTAACCTCTGCTTCAAATTCCTTTAGATAGCAGTCTTCCATGAATAGTGTGTGTGTCATGGAACTGTGTCAAATACACTTATTCTTATATTTTTCTGAATGAAAAACAAACATTTATAACCCTAAAAACAAAAAAATACCTTCATGAGCAGGGATACAGTCTGTTATTATATAGAAAATCTAATACAATATTACAAAAACCGGCCTGCTTTAATCTTCAGAAAAGGGTTCAGGACAGAGCAATGGTCTTATTCTGATTTATACAACTATGCACACCGCATTGCAGGGCTTTTTGAGGAAAAGAAACTCAAAAAAGGAGATAAAATACTGATATACTGTTACAACTGCCCTGAGTGGTGCGCTTTGCTTATGGCGTGCGCTTTGTCAGGTGTTATAGCTGTTCCTATTGATTTTAATTCAAAAAAAGAATTCATACTTTCAATTTCAAAAAAAGTCAAGCCAAAGATTCTTTTTTCTTCAAGGTGTAAGCCCATAAGAGCCAATAATGAAATTTTCATAGAACACCTGTTTGAACACATTGAAAAGCATCACAAATACAGGTGCAAAGCAAATGTAAAAGGAGACGATATCCTCGAGATAGTTTATACTTCAGGAACAACAAGCGAGCCAAAGGGAGTAATAATAACAAACAAAAACCTTGTTTCAAATGTCCATGCCTTAAGGCTTGTTATGCCCCTGCCGCATAATCTGGTATTCTTGTCTGTTGTGCCTTTGAGCCATATGCTGGAGCAGACAGCAGGCTTTTTCATTCCTTTAAGGTTTGGATGTAAGATTGTTTATACAACTTCGAGGAAATCCACCACACTCAAAGAGGCTATGAGAGAGGAAAATGTTTCAGCAATTGTCGGAGTGCCCATTCTTCTTAGAACCTTTAAAGACAAAATAGAGGCAGAGATAGAAAAAAGAGGGAAAAGTAAACGCTTTGCAAATACAGTTAAGCTGGCAAGAAAACTTCCTTTTTCCGCCAGGCGACGTATTTTTAGAAAAATTATCAACCAGTTAAGTAAAAATCTGAAGTTTTTTGTTGTTGGCGGTGCGCCTCTCGATAAAAGCACAGAAGAATTCTGGAACTCTCTTGGTATCTTGGTTCTGCAGGGCTATGGCCTGACAGAGACATCGCCTATAATATCCTGTAACACATTCAAGCATCACAAAGAAGGCTCTGTTGGCCGCGTTTTGCCTTACCAGGAGGTCAATATAGCAAAGGACGGAGAAATAATATGCAAAGGGAGCAATGTAACCCCTGGCTATTATCAGAATAAGCAGGCCACAGATGCTGCAATAATAAACAGCTGGTTTCATACTGGTGATTTGGGTGAATTTGATGAAGACAATTTCTTAATAATTAAAGGAAGAAAGAAAAACATGATACTTACGAGTTCTGGTTTGAATGTTTACCCAGAGGATATTGAGAATGTCATAAACCGGCTTCATAATGTGAAAGATTCTTGCGTCATGGGTATTCAGGATAAGAAGGACATAATTATTACAGCGGTTGTACTGCCAGAAAACAATGCAATCAATAAATCAAAAATATTGAATGATGCTAACTCACAGCTTCCATCACATCAGCAGGTACAACGGTTGATAATATGGTCAAAAAAGGATTTTCCAAGGACACCATCTTTTAAGATTAAGCGCAAGGAGCTTGAAAAAGCATTGGAGAAAAAAACAGAAGAAAAAGAAACAACTTCAAACAAATTATACCGAATACTTTCAGACCTTTCTAACACAAACATATCCAGGATTAAGCCGCAGTCTGTGCTGAGCACAGACCTTGCTATAGATTCTTTACACCGTGTCGAATTACTGGCTTCAATAGAAGATGAGTATGACTTGGAGCTGGAGGAAGATAAGATAACATCCAAAACCACTGTTTTAGACGTTGAGAATCTCATAAAAAAAGGGTCATCAATAAAGAATTTAATGAATATTACCCGATTAAACACATCAAAGTGGGTGTTGCCTCTAAGGTACGTTCTTCAGATAAAGGCATTTGCATTCTTAAGATTTTTTTACCCATTAAAAGTAAGAGGAAAAGAGAACCTGAAGAATATAAAAGGGCCTGTTATTTTCGCATTAAACCACACGAGCCATATAGACACTCCAACGCTGCTGAGAGCACTTCCGCCAAAACTGAGGTACAGACTGGCAGTTGCAGCAGCGCAGGATTATTTCTTTGAAACTAAAGAGGGTGAAAACAGGCTGTTCAAAAAAATTAAAGTCTTCATGCTAAAGCTAGTCCTTAACACCTATCCGTTTTCGCGCGATAAAAACATAAGAAACTCGCTTAAACTAACAGGCAAATTATTAGATAAAGGATTTTCAATAGCGATTTACCCTGAAGGAACAAGAACTGTAAGCGGAAAAATGGGCAATTTTAAGGTTGGCTTAGGGCTTATTGCATCCAGCATGGATGTGCCTGTTGTTCCAGTAAAAACAGAGGGTCTATTCAATATTCTTCCAAAAGGAAAAAGATTCCCTAAATCAGGGAAAGCATCACTTTCTTTCGGAAAGCCATTAACAATAGACAAACATGAGTCTTATATCTCAATAACAAAGAAAATCGAGAAAGAAGTCAGGGATCTATGATACTTCTAGGAACAATACAGTAAAAATCATAATAACATAAACCAAAAATAAAACGAAAAAATTATTTCTGATTATCCCCTTGAAGTCTTTTCCAAATCTTGAACCTACATAGGATACAAGGAACATTCTCATTGCCCGTGATATGGTTACCATCAAAAGATATGGAAGAAATTTGAATCCAAGTACAACTGTTTCATAAGTCCAAACCTTTGAGGGTATTGGATAAAAAGCCTGTATCAGCGCAATACCTGATCCTTTCATCTGATAGAACTCAACTACTTTTTCTAGCATGTATTCACCAACAAAGGGGGTATTAATCAGAATAGTATATGCTAAACTGGGTTTCAAATATACAAATAAGTAATATGCAGATAATCCCAGTATGGATAAAACAAGAGAAACAATAAAGAATAGTCTCCATTTTTTCGGGTTTAGAATAACAAGAATGAAAAGAAGGAAATCAGGAAACAGGAACCATACACTCGCTTCAAAAAAAGCCCAAAAAGACAAAAGAACCACTGCAGCAACACCAAAGCTGAATCTGCTGAACAGGTCAAATGTCTTCTGATTAAACTGTATATAGCCCATATAGTCCAATAATGCAAGAACCAATATAAAAATTTATATATTTTCAAGTTTATTTTACATCTATGTTGATAAAATGCGGAACAGATCTTGTTTTGGATGAAAGAATTCAGAAGAATATCAATAATGAGAGCTTCATAAAAAAAATATTCCATCCTTCTGAGCTTAGTGATATGGATGTGAAAAAATTAGCAACTGTTTTTGCTGTAAAAGAAGCAGTATTCAAGGCTCTTGAAATTTCATCAAAAAACTGGCTTGAAGTAGAACTAACCTATTCTGAAACAGGAAAACCTGTTGTTACATTGAGTGAAGAAATTAAACCAAAAAACCTTGTTTCTTTAGATTGCAGCGTAACGCATGAAAATGGGTTAACGCAGGCATTTGTTGTTCTTCTAGAGAAAGAATAGCAGATAATAATACAAGATTACAATTACTCTTAGTGTGCTGTCGATTCTGTCAAGAATCCCTCCATGGCCAGGTATTATCCTGCTGCTGTCCTTTACCTTGAAGAAGCGCTTGAACATGGATTCAGTGATATCTCCGGCAACACCCATAACACCAATCAGAATGCTGAGGATAATCCAGTGATAAACAGGAAGGTAACTCTCAATTGCAAAAAACATGATGCCAATACCAATGCCTGCTCCAATGATATTCCCTAATGTGCCTATGTACGTTTTATTCGGGCTTAATTTTGAGGCAATCTTAAACCTGTCAAAAAATCCTGCTTTTTTGAAAGCCCTTCCAAAAACATAGGCGCACACGTCACTTAAGGGCACTGCAAATGCTATTAGAATAAGCAGGGCTCTTGTAGAATCAAGTTGGGCATTAAGCTGTCCAAGCAAAACAAAATGAGCCAGACTGAAAATAAGCCAGATTGATACAAACATGGAGATTGATGTATTGAACAGGCCGTTTTTTGCATCATTCTGTCGGATTGTGATGAATGAAAGCACAAGATAATATATCAAAGGAAGCGAATAGAAATATTCTGTGTACCATGCTGCAACAATTACGCTGCAGGCGCCAATTAAGTACAAAGCAAATACATATGCTTTTGGTAATTTGCTTATCTTAGCCACTTCCCATATTGCAAATATGAGAATCATAGTTAAAATTGCTAATGAAAAATATCCTCCAAAAAGTATGGCTATCAGGTAAACAGTTCCAATGACAAGCCAGCTCAAATACCGTTTACCTACATTGGTTTTCCAAAGCCCTGTAATCTTCAGCTTGTTTAATATTAATATGAGCAAAAATCCTGCTAAAAATACAATGAGAAACCTGTACAACACAGGCATTAGTATTGGGTTTTCAAGTGGATTGAGTATATTTACAGGATAGCTCATTTGTACAGCTCTCGCTTAACAGACATGAATCTTTGAAACATTGTTATCAATGTTCCGATTCCAATAAATATCAGCAAATAATTGGCAAAGATATAATCTTTCCAGATAAGTATCAAAACAGCCATCATTCCTAAATAAATCATTCTGTCAGCCTTTCCCATAACACCGCCATATTGTCTTTTTCCACCAGCAGCTTTGCTGACAATGCTTAGATAACTATTCAGCAGGATGACTATTGTTACAGCACTTCCTAAAATTAGATTAGTGTATGAAGCCAAAGCAAGACCAAAGAAAATTATTGCATCAGATATGCGGTCAAAGAACTCATTTAGAACTTCGCCAAAACCGCGGTTTTTAACCTTCAATTCTCTTGCAACCATGCCATCCAGTGCATTTAACGCAGTTCTGATAAATGACATGAACGGAATATAAATCAATAACCAGATATTTTTATCAGAAAAGAACAAAACAAGTCCGCCAATCACTGATAGTAGCAAAGCGAGCAGGTTAATTATTGTAGGATGAACCTTGTTTTTAACAAATAATTTTTCTACAGGCGTAAGAGATTTCTGAAATTTAGGTTTTATTGCGTAAATACCCATTTTGATCTTATTTAGCATGAATGGTTTATTAAATTTTCCCAAATCAAAATCTTTTTAACCTCTTCAGTATTCATCTCACACATGAAGAATAAGCAATTTATTGCAAGCTTTGAGAAAACAGTAAAGGACACTATACAAAAATACAACCTTGCAACAAAGAAAGACAGGATATTTGTTGCATGTTCTGGCGGAAAAGACTCTACAACAGTTCTTCACATACTGAAAAAGCTTGGCTACAAGCCAGAGGCACTCTTCATTGACTTGGCAATCGGCAAGTACAGCCAGAAAAACCTGGAAAACATTGAAAAATTCTGTAAAAAGGAAAAAATAAAGCTGAATCTTATCTCACTAAGAGATGAGTTTGGCGGCTCTGTCTGCTATATCCAGTCTAGGCTAAAGACAAAACTGAACACCTGCAATATCTGCGGGTTATTAAAAAGATGGCTTCTTAACAGGAAAGCAAGAGAGCTTAAAGCAACAAAGCTTGCAACAGGGCATAATCTGGATGATGAATCGCAGACAATCCTGATGAATCTTGTCAAGGGCAATCCTGAGTTGTGTGCTGGCTTAGGTCCGAAAACAGGCGTAATCAAGGACAAGAAATTCGTAAGAAGAATCAAGCCCTTGTATTTCTGCTCTGAAAAGGATATTGAAAAATATTCCAGAATAATGAACTTCCCTGTTGTTTATGAGCCTTGTCCATGCTCTGTTACTGCTCACAGGAAAAAGTTTCTTTACATGTTAAATGATATGGAAAAAAGCAATCCGAAAATCAAGCTTAACATCGTTAATCATTTCCTGGAAATCCTTCCAGAGATAAGAAAGAACAAAAAAACAGAAAAGCTCGCTTATTGTTCAATATGCGGAGAGCCAAGCAGAAAAGAAACCTGCAGAGTTTGCACTATCACTAGAGTTTCTTAGTGATTTTTTTCTTGAATTCTTCCTGTATGTCTATTTTAGAAGGATCAATCTCATACTTCAGCCCGAGGAAATAGCTTACCATATCCCCTGTGTGGATTGCTGAGAAAATCTTGGCAAGCGGAGAATAGCCCTTTACAATAATCTCTGTCACATCAATGCCGCGGTCAGCGATGAGCTGCTTTGTCATCTTCATTCTTTCCTGTATCTTGACAGAATCGCCCTCATCCTTGAGTATGATTACATGGAACTTTGCTTTTGGTATCATGTATCCGCTGATTTCATTATGGTTTAGCTCAGGGAACACATTGTAAAAAGCATGTATCTTTGCGTATTCATTGAATCCAATCTTCCACTTGGCTGCTGCAGCTGCAAGTTTATTTGAAGAATAAATAACAGGCACCTTGTCAACAAGCCTTGAAGCAAGTGCTTCAGCTTTGTCCTTCAGTCCCTGAACCTTCAGTGCCTCAACAGCCTGTTCAACCTCTGGTTTTGGATTCTTGATTATCTTTGAGTTATGCAGAACATTGAGAATTGGGAAGAATAGATATCCCAAGGCAAATCGTGACTGGATTCCTTTTGGCAGAACAATGCATTCTTTGTCATTTTCACTGCATAATTGTCGAAGCTTTCCGCCTGATGTAACTCCAAGGACCTTTGCGCTCTTTCTAAGAGCAGCATTGACAGCAGCTACTGTCTCTTCTGTATCTCCTGAGTAGGATATCGCAATAACAAGTGTTTTGCTGTTTACGCTTTCAGGAATATCATAATCATTGCTTAGAATAACAGGAATCCTTATTTTCTGCTCAAGATATGTCTTTAGAATGCTTGCAGAGATAGCACTTCCGCCAATGCCTGCGATGAGTATTGTTTCTACCTCTCCCTCTATCTTTGTGTCCTTGCCTACTCTTGAAGCCTCTTCTGCTTGTTTAGCAAATCCTTCTAGAAGTTCAAGCATATCCTCTTTTTCTGCCATGCTAAGATGGGTTGCTGCATTCTTTATATATTTTGTGCACGACAGAGGTTTCATACTTTCTCCTTCATATTCACCGTAACCTTTATAAACAACCCTTTAATCCTTAGTCTTGGAAATGTGGGTATTGGCTTACCTGAATCCGTGAAATAACAAAAACCTGATTGGCAGGTTTTTGGAACAAGAAATTGCGTTTAGTGCACAATTTCTTTGTAAAAATATTGGAGGCTACATAAAATGGGTATGTATAAACACATTAGGAATCTTTGGAGAAATCCAACACAGGAATCAAGAGATCTTCTATTAAAGAGGCTTATTAAGTGGCGTTCTGAACCAGCTACAATAAGAATTCCAAAACCAACAAGACTTGACAGAGCTCGCTCTTTAGGCTATAAAGCAAAGCCTGGTTTCGTAATCGTAAGGCAGCGTGTTGATAGAGGCGGAAGAAGAAGGCCTGATATCAAAGGAGCTCGCCGTTCAAAACACGCAAGACAGCGAAAGATAGTTGGAAAGAGCTATCAAAGCGTTGCTGAAGAGCGTGCTGCAAAGAAATTCCCAAACCTTACAGTACTAAACTCATATTGGGCTGCAAAGGATGGATTGCACTACTGGTTTGAAATAATCATGCTTGACGCAGAGCACCAGGCAATAAAGAAAGATAAAAGACTTGCATGGGCTGCTAGCAAGAAGCAGACAAGACGTGTCTTTAGAGGTCTTACATCTTCTGCTCGAAAGAGCCGTGGTCTAAGACATAAAGGTAAAGGCGCAGAAAAGGTAAGACCAAGCCTGCGTGCAAACAAAAGGCTTGCTAAGTAAGCCTTTTTATTTTTTTATTTATTATTACCAAAACTTTTTTATACTAAAACTTCTAGGATTCTTTCCATGGAAAGACTAAGATGCACAAACTGCAATTATTCCTTTGTGCCAAAGGCAGACAAGCCAAAGAAGTGTCCTTACTGTGACAAAGAAGGAACATTGGAGAAGCACAAGGATATGCAGGCAATGATTGATGAAGTTTCAGATGAAATGTCTGAGCAGGAACCTAAGGAGTAACTGCTTTTAATGCAGCTATTGCAGTTTCCAGCTGTTTCTTATTTGGCTCTTTAGTGGTTATCTTTTGGAACAATAGTCCTGGCCACATAAACGCTTTCATTAAACTATTATGCTCAAACCTTGATCCAATCTTCAAGATTTCATAAGAAAAGCCAGCGATTACAGGCAGCAGCAGAATTCTTGATGACAATCTGATAACCCAGTTTTCTGTTATGACAAGTGAAAATATGAATATGCTTAGGATCAATAGTATAACCAGGAAGCTTGTTCCGCATCTTGAATGGACAGTGGAGTATTTCCTGCAGTTCTCAACAGTCAGCTTTTTTCCATGTTCATATGTGTGAACTGCCATATGTTCTGCTCCGTGATACCTAAACAGTGTTTTCATATCACTTAGCTGCGATATTAAAACAATATAAATGAGAAAGAATGCAACCTTAATCAATCCATCTATTGCATTGAATGCAACTGAGTGGCTATTTGTGAGAAATCCTGTAAGAAAAAAAGGTAGTACCATGAAAATAACTACTGCAAAGAAAACCGCAGTTGCTATTGAAAAAAAGATGTCCTTTTTTTCGAGCTTTTCTTCATCATTTCCGCTTTCATTCGCAGAGTAGATGAGCGCTTTGAATCCTAATGAAAGGTTTTCAATCAAAGCAACATTGCCCCGGAAAAAGAACCAGTTCAGAAACTTGTATTTTTTTGTAACTGATTTTATCTTTTCTTTTTTCACACTTATCTTTCCATTTGGCTTTCGAACTGCAACAGCATACTTATCTGGGCTTCTCATCATGACCCCTTCCATTACAGCTTGTCCGCCAACAAGAGATTTCTTCATAGAAAACAAATGCAGAAGGGCATTATTTAAAGGTTTCCAAAAGCCTTGCTTTTGGAGACTCAAAAACAAAGAAATCCTTTAGGATTTCTTGTTCCAGAAATGCAAAGCGTTTCTCGGAATCTTCGATTTTTGTTGTTTGTATAAAAAAAGGAGAGGGGAGCATCATGCTCCTCCTCTGACAGCTCCGATGATTCAGGTCGAGAACCATGTTTTCATCGATTATCTACTCAACATCTGTCACTAGGCTTCCTGTCATTGTGTGCATGTAATCCTTGCTTAAGTGATCCTTGTAATATTGCACTTCAATGTTAAACTCCTTGTTGCCTTTACCTGTGAACTGAGCTAAATCAAGGCTGTTTCCGCAGTCAAGTTCTAGGGTTTTTCTTCCACCGTTTGTGATACGTTTTCCTACTTTTCCAGACCAACTATCTGATCTGTAAGTAGTATGGCATCTCAGATCGCTCATTTCTCGAGTTCCTGTAACAGTAGCTGAATTAATCATTACCCCTGAACCCATACCATTCTGAACTACAAGTGCTACTTTGTTATCTCCTGAAAGAACAGCATGGTCTGCACAATTAAGCCCCTGCTTAAGCTCGCATTTAGATGTTCCACTCGAAGTTGGCAATGGTGGTGGTGCAACAGTTGGGTAACCAAGCATGCACTCATCACTAGTTGAAACAATGAAACCATAGCCAATTTCGCTGCTTTGGAATGTGTAGTCCATTATATTTTCCCATCTGTTTCCCTGCGAGTTGAAGCCAAAGGCAGCTTTAAAGTTGCATGTGCCCTTTATGTCATCAAGTGTTTTGCCATCCATCTCAGGCAGCACGCTCAAGAATGTCCATCCCTTGACAAGCTTCATTTCATGTTCTCTAATCAGTTCAATAAGGTTGAAAAGATCTGAGTTATAACCTGGGTACTCTGATACAATCCCGCAATTTTCATCTGAGTAGATCCACATAGAGTTCGCAATTGAGATCACAAGATGCTCCACGTCATTTCCGTGTATATATCTATTAAGCAGTTCTTGGTCTTCTTCTGTGTACCCTCTTGGTTCATATTCAGTTATTCCGCTTCTCGAACTGTATCCGTCATCAAACTTTATTCTTCCATACTTGTTCTCGATTGGGAAGTATGCAAATACTGCCCTGAACTTTTCTGGATTACATGTGGATTCACTGCTGTAAGCCAAGAAAGGCAACAATCCAACCATGTTCCATCCCTTATTGATTTCAATCTCTGCTCTTATTGTCTCAAAAGTGCATTCATCGCATTCGCACTCCCCATAACCATCACTCCAGCATTCTACTGTGCTGCCGTCAGGACATGACCTATCTCTACATACTGGTCCTTCGCATTCTACACACACGCATCCGCCATTATCATAAACACATTCTGCAATTGATCCATCTGGACATATTTCATCTGGGCATATGTCTTCTTCATCTTCGCACCAGCATTCACACTCTCCTTCGTTGTTTACTGCACACTTCTCCACTTGCCATCCTCTGCACACTACATGTTCACATTCTTCTTCGGTTTGCATGCATCCTGATGTCACAAGAACATTTGCTGTGGCTGCTGTTTCAGGTATTTCTATCCAGATCTCATCCTGTTCAGGACCAGCTGACTTTTTGTTCCATGAAACAAAAGCACCGTAAGGATATGTTAAGTCAGCATACTCATACGAGGAACCAATTCTGTTCAATCCTGATGTAGCTGTTCCAGTAACATCTTCAACATCTATCTCATTTTCAGAATTCTCTCCGAATTGTACGCTCACTGTGTTTGTAGGTTGTTCTTCCTCTTCTGGCATTGTGATTGAAACTGTGAAGTCGTCTTCAAGTGTTATCTCTGCTCCGTTTTCAGTGTGAATCTTATTCTGTATATCCTCCAAGTCTCCGTCTCCGTTCATATCAACAAATACTCCTGCAGCAGATGTATCGGCTGTTAGTTTGAAATTGAAGTTGTTATCCTCAATGCCTATAAAACCTTCAAGGCCTGTATAAGACGCCTCATGGTTCTCTCCTGAACCAATGTCCTTGAACTTAACTGTTCCTTCTTCATCAGTTGTACTAGCGCCGGGTGTTATACCCTTGAACTGCATCATATTGGTTACTCCATTCTTGTCTACAATGAAGTATTCCTCATCTTGAACAGGCTGGTCTTCAATTGTTACAATAGGTCTGATACCGCTGCCAGTCCATCGTCCCCATCCCAATTCAGTATCGCTCTTTGCTATCAAGTACTCTCTGTATTCATCGCCTGCTTTGTTATAGAAATATATTTTGTAGTTGTTTGCACCATCTGGTATAAAGCCAATACTTTCAGATTCTTTTGAGGTTAAACCTTCATAGACATATTCAAAGTTGTCCATGAAGAACATACCATCTTGAGATTCAACAGCATCAGCAATGTCAGCTGAACTTTCCCATTTTCCAACATAAAGGTCTTCTGAAGGTTCATACCAAATCTTTATTTGCTCTATGAAAACATCTGCGCCGTCTTCTGTTCCGCTGTCATCTGCATCAATGTTAACCTTTAGATTGCTTGCGTGTTCAGAGCTAAGTGTAACACTTCCTCCTTGTAAGTCATTATCTGTAGCTGAGTCATAAAGCACAATCTTATCTGCACCAAAGTAGAAGTGAACACCTCTTCCTCCTCCTGCAGAGTGTTCTATGATCTTAATAACACCAATCTCAGTTCCATCAGAGGTTCTGTATGTCTCTCCTTCTTCAAGTGCAGGGTCTGTTACTTCACCCCGAACAGTGAATTTACAATCGCTTTCTCCAATGTAACTCACTGTTATTTCATAAGCCCTTCCATTAAGAGTGTATGTCTTTGTTTGGCCTTCGTTAAGCGTGTCTGATAAAGCACCACTCATTAAAGCCAGTGAGATATAGTTTTTTGCAGTATGGTCTGCCCTTACTATTGTGAATTCTTTTCCCATCAGTGTTATCTTCTTTCCGCGAATGTCATCAAGATAGTCTCCATCTGAGTTGTGGTCTGATTTAAGCGCAGGTGAGAAAGATATCTTGTATTCATACGCTGCTTTTGGTGACTGTGGAATCTTTAGGTAGTCAGTTGGCACTTCATCATCATGCACATCTGCTGAATCCGAAGAATCCTTTGTAAAGACAACCTCTGCTTCAGGCAGGTAAATAACCTGTCTGTACCTGTGTGTATCGTGCTCATTTGAAATTGTGTGTGTTTTCAGCATCTCTGGCATTTCAATGTGTGAAACCGAAGTCATAACAGAATTAATCGGTTCATTAAGTTCTACTTTGTTTCTAGGTGTCTCAATCTTGTATGATTCACATACTGGTTCGTCTTCGCTGCATATTTCGCATACGCAGGTATCACCAGAAACATAACATTCTGCGATTGAACCATCTGGGCAGACTGTTCCATCGCCGCAGTCTGGTTCGTCTTCACATGTTTCACATACGCATTCTCCATCCTGCATCTCACAGCATTGAGCTGGAGCACCTTTTTTGCTTACAGATATGCATTGAAATGAAGTTCCTACAACCTTTACTTCGGTTCCATATAACTGTTCTGCATATTCTTCATAGTTTGCAAGAACCCTTGCAGCCATTCTGGTATCCATCACAGAGCTGCCTGTAACAATAAGATGGTGATAGTCTCCATAATGGTAAAGCTTGATTATTCCCTGGCCTTCCTCTAAATCAAAGTCACAATCAGTCTCTCCGCTAATCTCCTTTGTTATGCTATTGTCACATGGGTTTCCAACTGAAATAAGATTCTGATCTAATGAAAATATTTCTGTATCAAGTTTCGCATAGCCAGTTAGGGATAAAGTATCAAAAGCTGACGAAGAACTGTCGCCTGATGAACCACCACTTGACGAACTGGTACCTGTTGCGTATTGTATGCTTGTAGCAATGTCAATAGATGCTACAGTGTCCGCTGAAGGTGCATCTTGACCTATTACAATAAATCCATTAAAATTACCATCTTCTAAAAACAAATCAGGGAAGTCTGATAGGTCAGGCGCTTCTCCTTCTTGTGGTTTTTTTGTGCAAGCATTTAAGCTACAGCCATATATGCAGGTATGATACTCATAAGAATAGCTGTCTCCAGTGCAATAATATTCCTTAAGATTTTCAGAATTACGGCATTTGTCTTCGTGTTCTATATTATTTTTTGTAAGGATGCCTGCATTGAAAGGGTCATTTCCATCATCTGTTTCTTCACATCCAACCTCACAGGGGTTTTCTGTGTTTTCTACTGTGTTTTGGCACCATTCTTCATTGTCTAATCTTCCAGCAAGTTTTATAAAGTCAGATAATAGAATTTTTCCGTCTTTGTCTATATCATAGCTTGGATTATATCTTGTATTTCCACATCTGGTTTTATATACCTCCATAAAGCCATCATAAAAATCTTGACATACTTGAGACCTTGTTCCGTCACAGGGGTTTTCTTCATTTTCCATTAGCGCTTGACAATCAGAGTTGCCACCATAGCCTCCCATGTATGATGCTACGTTGTAATCAAAATAATTAATCACGCCGTCCTTATTTATATCAAACTTAAGATTATACTTTGTACTCCCGCATTCAGCGTCATAAGCAGCTAATGCCTCATCAGCGAGATGTTGGCAGGAATTAGTATCTGCTGTTGCAAATCCTGTGAACCATCCTGTAATTGTATCTAAGGCATCCTTGAAGCCAGAATCCGCAGAAACAGGTACTGCTGTCATTAACATTATAATTACAAGTACTAAAGCGATCTTTTTCATATTAAGCACCTCGAGTGTTCTAATATCATTCAGTATACTAATTAGTATACTAGTATTTAAATCTTTTCACGAATCATATATAGAAATAGGGGAAAAAACAGAAAAAATTAATCTACTTCAGGCATTTGCGGTGGTGGTGGAATTTCATCTGAATCTCCATTCCCACTTGTTTCGATCTCTGGGAACTCAGGAGGAGCACTTATATCTTTATCTTCATTTGCCTGTTCAACACCGCATCCTACAACCAGTATGCAGCTTACTAAAATCAAGGCAATTATTACTGTTTTCATTCTTTTCACCTCATTTATTATCCAGTGTACTAACTAATATGTTGTTATTTAAATGTTTTCAAAACCCTTAAGGGTTTTGAAGGCTCAAAAAAGAAGATTTTTGATGTTTTCAAAACCATATATAGAAAAAGAAAAAAAATAGAAAAAAGTTCACATTATATTGGCATTGGTGGAGGCGCCATCATTTCTTCTCCAAGAACGCAGTCGTTCTCTACCTTGATTATGATTCCTTCACCAATATCACCGCCAAACGTGGCATGTGAACTGTCAACCCAGTTCTTTGAATTTGAGTTGTATTTATACGCTTTATTAATATCGCATGTTCCTTTTATATCACTAAGTGTTTTCCCTTTCATCTCTGGAATCACGCTGAACATATTCCATCCTTTAGCCAGCTTAAGGTCATACTCATCGATTGCTGAAAGAATGCTGTCTTCTTCTGAATATTCCATCACAAGCTCACAGGTTTCTTTTGAATAGACCCATGCAGAGTTAACAGGACTTGCTATAAGGTAACCTGATTCCTCAAAATTAGCGTATTTATCAAGCAGCCTTTGGTCTTTTGATGAGGCTCCTACTAATTGATATACTGATGGCGATACTTGTTCAAATCTGAATTTGCCATAGGTCCCTTCAATTGGGAAATATGAAAAAACAGCCTTGAAGTTTGTTGGATCACATGTTGATTCTTCAGACAGTCTTTCGAAAGGCATCATGCTGACAAGATTCCACTTCTTTTTGATTCCTATTGTAATCTTTGTGTTATCTACTGGTTCTTCGCATGCGTTTAATTCAAACTGTACCATTCTTACTCCGCCTGCGAAGTTTTGGTTTAGTATGCCCTGCACTTTCAGTGTTGTTCCGTCTGATAGTGTGAATTTGTCGTTTATGTAGAGCTTTGGGCTTTTTTGTCCGTTTACTGTGAAGATACATTTGTTGCTGTCAACATAGTTTAGTGTTACTTTGTATTCACCTTTGGTTAGCTCATATTTTTTTGTGTCTCCTTCATGTATTGTGTCTTTTGCTTTGCATTCTCGAGCATAAGTCTCAATTATAACCTTTGTGCCGCGCAGTATGTCTGAGTTCTCGTCATAGTTTGAAAGAACCTTTGCTGCGTTCCTTGTGTCTTTTTTGGAGTGGCCTCCAACAATAAGGTGATAATAGCTTTTGTAACGCTGAAGCTTGATTATTCCTTGGCCTGGCTTAAGGTTATGTTGGCAGTTTGCTCCATTTATTCTATCTGTTATCTTGTTATCGCATGGGCTGCCTATAGTTATTATATTCTGATTAAGATTTGTTATTTCTGTATCAAATTTCACAGTCCCAACATCTATTGCCTGTATTGAATCAGAGCTGCTTGAACTGCTGCCCCCACCACTACGCCCTCCACTGCCAGTACCGCTGGTGGTTGTAGAGTATCGTAGTGATGTAAGAATATCAACTGCTGAAACAACATCATCTACAGGTGCATTGATTCCTACAACAACTATTGTGTTGATTGCACCATCCTTAACAAAAGGATTAGGAAAATCCGATAGATCAAACCTTTGTTCTATCTGTTGTACTTCATTTACTGGATTGGCAGCGATTCCTGTTGCTGTCAATAACATTATTACCATTAATACTGAAATTATTTGTTTCATTTTTCTTTTACCTCGTGGTGTTTTAACTGATTGCCGGTCTACTGTATCAGATACCGGTATATCACCACCCCTCTTTCAGAAATGTGGTAGAAATAGGTCCTTTTTTAATGCTTTTAAGACTTCAAATTGATTAGAAGTTAACTCATTCTGCTATATGGCTTGTGTGCTCTTCTTTGACTACTCTGATGACCTTATCTACAAAGCTTTCTATCTTTTCCTCATGGCTAACCACTATGACTTGCTTCATTTTCAGCGCTTCAATCACTTCGCGGACCTTTTCCAGCTGCTCTGTTGAGAAGCCGTCTGTTGGCTCATCAAGAACTATCAAATCTCGGGTCTTTATTGTGCTGATTAGCTCATTAATCACTTTGTTCAGCGCAAGTCTGTAAGCTAAAGCACAACTTGTTTTTTCTCCTCCGGATAAGTTTTCAAGTGAGGTCTCGTATCCATTTTGTTCAATCACTGGTGCAAACTCCTCATCAAGCCTTACGCTTATTGATTCATCTTCCATCAGCACATTGAACCATTTCTGGAAGAATTCATTGAACTCCTGGTATACCTTGGACATAACATGTTTTTCAATTACATCCATCAGGTTAACAAAGTAATCATTAATCCAGTTCTTCATGTCATTGAGGGCTTCAAGCTGTTTCTTTGCTTCAGTTTTCTTCAAAATCTCCAGATCAAGCAATTTTATATTTTCACTTAAGTTTCTAATCTCATTATCAAGCGCAGCCTTTTTCACAAGAAGATCTTTTTCCTTTGCAAGGGCTGCTTCCATCTCTTTTTTTACTCTTACTGCAGACTCATCTATTTTTCCAAGTGCTTTTATTTCATCATAAAGCTTTAACTTTTCACTGTTTACAGCACCGACCTCTTTTTTCAGCAAAATCTGCTTCTCTTCAAGTCTTTTTTTGTCACTTTCTTTCTCTTTAAGCATTTCAACAAAGTGTTTTTGTTCGTCAAGAGTCTCTTTTAATGCTTCAAGTGTCTTAAGTTTCTCCTCGATATCTTTTCCAGCAGCTATTTTTTCTTCCATTGCCTTGCATGCAACACTTATCTTGTCACTTTCTGCTTTATGTATATCCTCTTTGTGCTGTTTAGAAACATTCTGCAGGCATAATGGGCAATTGTCTAGTTCAAGAATAGCTTTTTTTACTTTTTCAGATGCTTCTTTATACGCTTCATTCTTTTTTAGCTCGCTTTTTATTGCATCAAGTTTTTCTTTTGCATCAATAATGCCCTTTTTGACTTCATTATAATCCTGCTTAACATCCTTGATCTTGGTTTTTATTACTGTAATCCTTTCATCAATATTTTTTATCTCTTTGTTATTATAATTGACAAGCTCTGCTTTTTCTTTTATTCGCATCTCTGCTACATCTGCTTTTCTTTTCAAATCATTGAGCTGTATTATTTTTTTGTCTATCTCTTCTGCTGCACTCTTTTTCTCAGCAATATTCTTTTTTGCAAGCTCAAGTTCAGGTTCTATCTTTTTTGTATCAACCTCAGATTTCTTTAGCTGTTCATCAACCTTTTTTTTCTGTTCTTTTTTCTCTCCAAGGTCTTCTATTTTCCCGCTAAGCTCTTTTTGTCTTTCTCTTAAGGATCTTGCTGCTATCTGTGCATTCTCCCTTATCTTTTTGTATTTGTCAATCTGGAAGACTTTCCTTAAGGTATCCAGCCTATACCCTTTTTCTTCAAGAAGGATCTGTTTCATCTCCTCTTGTGGTGTATAAACAGTATATCTATAGATCAATGACTTTGATTTTGATAAGAGCTCTTTTGGATATCCAAGCAGCTCAATCACTCTGCTCTTAAGTTCTACAGGTGTTCCCGCTGTTTTAACGCCATCAATAATAATATAGCCTGCGTCCTGCGAAACACCCTTCTTGCTCCTTTTCAGAACTCTTTTGATTAACACTTCTTTTTTGTCAATATTAAAGCTCAGCTCAACATTCCCTGTGTTCTTTCCATGTCTAAGAAGAGCAGCACCATCAACTGATCCTTTGATTATTCCAAACAGGGCAAATTCTATTGCCAATAGTGTAGTTGATTTGCCGCTTCCAATATCCCCGCTCAGAAGAACAGCTCCTTGTGGGAAATCTATTTTCTGGTTTAAGTAGCTCCTTATGTTTTGCAGCTTGATAGAATTAATTATCATGCTTTTAGGTGTGTTTATACTGTATAAAAAGTTTTTTATATGTAATTCTAAACTTCAAGCTACGCTAGGGGGCCATAGTGTAGCTTGGTATCACTCCAGCTCGGGGTTCATTAAGTTGGGAATGCCATATATTCCTTTACTATGAAATGGACAGCTGGTAACCCGTGTTCAAATCGCGGTGGCCCCATTTTTATGTTCAATAGAAAACTATATATACTAGTATACCTAAAGATTACTTGGTGAATGCTATGATTACTAGGGGGCTCTTATTCCTAATTACACTTATCATTTGTGCAGTTGCTGTAAGCGCTGCAGATTTCTCTGTGGAACATGAGATCCTAGATAATAATATTCTTTATGGTGAGCAGGCAAGCTATAAGCTCATAGTAAGCAGCAACCAGGAATTTGATGACAAGTTCAGGCTTACTGCTCCTGATGTTTCATGGACTGTTCAAACGCAGCCATTATACCACTATTTTGGCGGTTTTGAAGTAAAATCAATGGCTAATGGAACAACAACGCTATTGCTTAATCCACTCCAGAAGATTCCTGTTGGCCAGTATAGGGTTCAGCTGAACATAGAATCAGTTGAAACAGGCGAAAAACAGAGCGAGTTCTTCATAATCAATGTTAAATCACCTACTCCTCCACTAAGGGATTATTTGGCTGCAGTTGACAAGATAGTTGATATGCCAAATAGGATAGATCCAAGGGAGCCTTTTACTATTAAGATTAATTTGGTTAATCTGAATCCAAAGGACATACCAGATGTGGTTGTTTCTCTTGAAAGCGAAATAATCAATAAAGAGGTTCATACCCCTCTTTCACCGCTTGAAAAGAAAACAGTTGAAGTTCCTGTAACCCTAAATGCATTGACAGCTCCTCAAAAGGACACGCTAAAGGTGCTTTTAACAATAGAGAACCAGACACTTCAGCCCTTGAAAGAGCAATTTGAAATAATGGGATATTCTGATTTTGAGGAAAAAGAAGAGCCATCTGGCGGTTTCTTGTCTTCAAAAAAGACAATAATCTGCACTAACAACGGAAATGTAGGAGACGCAAAGACCATTGAGGTAAAAACAAACTTCTTCAAGAAGATTTTTACAAAGGCAGAGCCAGAGGCATACACAATAAACAGGAAAGACGGATCCTATCTTGCATGGGAGGTTTCTCTTGGACCGCAAGAATCAACATCAATCAAAGTTACCACAAGTTATCTCATACTATTTGTCATCTTTGTAGCAATAATTGCAGTTATTGCCATCTATTACTTCATGAGAAGCCCTGTTGAGATAAAGAAAGAGGCAGCAGTAATTGGTTTCAAAGAAGGCGGTATCTCAGACCTTAAGATTGTATTGCACATAAAGAACCGCGGACAAAAAACCTTCCAAAGGTTAAAGGTTGTTGATAGAATACCGATCATAGCAGACATTGAAAAGGAGATAGAGATTGGAACACTGAAGCCAACAAAGATATTCCAGCACGGAAAAGGAACTGTGATAAAATGGGATGTTGACGCTTTGGAAAAATACGAGGAAAGAGTTCTTTCATACAGGATTAAGTCAAAGCTTTCAATCCTTGGCGGATTTAATCTGCCAGCTGCAATCCTCAAGTTCGAGGACGAAAAAGCAAAGGAGAGAATGACAAAGTCCAACAAGGCTTTGGTTGATGTTTAATTCTAGCCATACATAAGTATGCCTGCAATTATTATAGAATTAGCTATAAGCCAGAGAAAATTCAATACAACTATTGGCTTAACCTTGTGCACAATTCCGTAGATCAGCATCGGAACGCACAATACGGTGTATAAAATCCACATCAAAAGAGAAACATCTGCAGCGCTCTTGAATGCCCATATTCTGTAAATCTGTGGCAATGTGGTGAATGGCATAACAACTGCAACTGTCATGCAAACATCATCAAGAATCCTGACCTTTTTGTCTGGGTGCGGGTATTTTTGATGCAGCTTGTGTATGCGTTCTCTTTTGTGAATATGGTGCTCTCCGTGTCTCATTACACCTTAAATTGGAACACGTCTTTTTAAATTTAATCAAAAACCTTTTTAAACTGGTTTTAGTTCTTCAAACATATGAAAGGTCTTGTTATACTGCCGGTTTACAACGATACATCCAGGATTAAGCATATTGTTAGGAATATCAAGCTAGACGTTCTTATTGTCAATGATGGGAGCGAAAAGCCAATAGACAGCGTATTGCACTCTTTAAAGCCAAAGAAGCTTATCTCTTACAAGAAGAATCAGGGAAAAGGATATGCTTTGAAGCAGGGTTTCTCTTATGCAATAAAAAACAAATATGATTTTGTCATAACAATGGATTCAGATGGTGAGCATAAGCCAGAAGACATCAATAACTTTACAAAGTGCATTGAGAACTATGATTTTGTTATTGGCGAACGCAAAATCTTCCGTTCTGCGCAAAGATCTTTTTTGAATTTCCTTGGAGGCCTAAGTTTCAAGCTTTTAATCCCTAACCTGAAAGATACCCAGTGCGGTTTTAGAGCGATTAAAACAGATCTGCTGAAAAAATTGCCCCTAAAATGCAATGGCTTTGAAATTGAAACAGAGATGCTCCTTGAAGCATACAAAATCAAAGCAAGGTTCAAGTCAATCCCTATCAAAAGCGATCCCCGTTCTTTCAGTAATGTGAAGATGAGGGATTATGTAAGAATAAATAATTTCTTTGATTCATGGGTTATAAATAATAATCTTAACGTAAGTTTTATAAATAAGCTGCCTCTTATGCTGTTAGTTTATTTCGGTATGGTAACCGGTTTTGTGATGAAGAGGATTATAAGATGAATAGCGCATTAATATTGGTATATACACACGTGCCTTATCTTATAGTTAGCATGCTGGGGTTATATTTCATGCATCGTTTGCGCATTAAACTAAAGGAGATAAAACAGGTGATTTGATGGACACAGTTCAGGCAATTATTTGGACCCAGATTCCGATTTCAATAGCAATACTGATCGGCGCATGGCAGCTCTGGTTAATCAAGAAAGAGCTTCTGGAAATTTTGAGAAAGCTGTCAAAAAAATAGTGCACCGAAATGTTTTTATATAAAGCTCTAAAACTTAACTTGTCTTTAAACTAAATGGGTGGTATCAATAAAATTCGTATTAATTATTCCTAACTTGAATGGATTCTCGACAAGAGAGCCCCCTTTGGGGTTAGCTTATATTACAGCGGTTTTAAGAAAAATTGGTCATAAAGTATTGATTATTGATGCTCATGCATGCAATCTTAAGCCTGCAGAGGTCATAAGGAGAACAGTGATTAATTCTCCGGATTATGTGGGTATCTATTCTACAACACCGCAGATTAATGAAGCGCTTTTGATTGCTGAAGGAATTAAAAAACAGGACAAAAACATCAAAACAATGTTAGGCGGTCCACATCCAACTGTTCTTCCGGGTGAAGTTCTGAGTTCTAAGTTTGTTGATATTGTTATAAGAGGCGAAGCTGAACAGACATTTAAGGAGTTAATGCAGAAACCAATCGCAAAGGTTCCTGGTGTTTCTTGGAAGAAGAATGGAAAAATAATCCACAATAAGGATAGGGACCTAATAAAAGATCTAGATTCAATACCTTTCCCTGATTGGGATGGGTTTCCAATCCATGCTTATCGCAATCCAACAAAGGATAATCATCCTTATTTGCCAATAATGGTAACGCGCGGTTGTCCTTATAGCTGTGTTTTCTGTTTCCAGAACATAAACAGGCATAGATACAGAAGGCGAAGCCCGAAAAACGTTGCTGATGAACTTGATTACCTGAAAAACAAGTACAAAATTAAGGAATTTGTGATTCTTGATGACAATTTCACACTTGATGAAAAATACGCACTTTCTATTTGTGATGAGATCTTCAAAAGAAAGATCAACAGGCCGTGGAGCTGCGCAGGCGGAATAAGAGTTGACGCTGCAGCCCCTAAGTTGATAAGATCAATGAAAAAAGCAGGCTGCTACTATCTGAGCTTTGGAGTGGAATCCGGAGATCAGGCAATACTGGATAGTATTAATAAAAAAATAAAGCTGGAACAGGTAAAGGCAGCTGTAGACACTGCAAAGAAGGCAGGAATAAGAGTAACATGCTTTATTCTTATCGGGCTTCCAGGCGATAATAAGGGCACAATAAAGCGGACGATGAAATTTGTCAAGGAAGTGGATCCGGATCTTGCACAAATAGGAACCGTTGTTCCGTATCCTGGAACAATAGTGTATGAAAACCTGAAAAAAGAAAACAAATTAATCTACAAAAACTGGTCAGATTATGTTAGGTATACATCGCGTGCCTTTTTTGAAACAGAGATAAGCAAAGAAGAGATAGAAACATTATACAAATACGCAATCAGAACATTTTACATGAGACCCTCTTTCCTTATCAAGAAATTATTCACGTCTCCAGGAGACTATTATCGGCTGAGCAAAGCCTTTTTAAAACACAACAAATTGTTGGATTATGTACTGTTCAGAATGTAATGAGTTGAATATAATGGGTTGTAAGGTATTATTGATTTGTCCAAGAACGAAGCCATTCGCATTCACGAGAATGCCTAGCGAGGCTTATCCTCAGCTTGCGTTGGGATATTTAACTTCTTATCTTAGAAATAAGGGCATAGAAGCGGATCTTATCGATGCTAACGCTCTTAATCTGTCAAGGCAACAGCTGATAAATTCAATAAAGAGAAGAAACCCGGATATTGTTGGAATAACAGTGAGCACACCAACAGTATTTCCATCAATTGAGGTAGCAAAAATTTCAAAAGAGCTTGGTTGCAAGGTTGTGATGGGTGGTGTTCATCCAACAGCACTTCATGATTCTTTGATTAAGAAACCTTTTGTGGATATTATAGTAATAGGAGAAGGAGAACAAACGCTTCTTGAGATAGCGCAGGACAAGCCGCTGTCAAAAATTGACGGAATATCCTACATGAAAAAGGGTAAGGTTATTGTTAACAAAGAGCGCGCTCTGATAAAGGATCTGGATTCGATTCCATTTCCAGCATGGGATTCAATGCCTATCAATAAGTATGCTATTCAGGTAGCAAACAAGACACCATGTGTTACAATGCTTACTAGCAGGGGATGTTATGGCAGGTGCATTCATTGTTCATCTCAAATTATTTTCAAGAGAAGTGTACGTTTCAGATCAGCAAAAAATGTTGTTGATGAGATTGAGCTTTTGGTAAGGAAGTATGGCGTGAAATACATTTATTTTATAGACTATTTATTTGTAATCGATAAGAACGTGACATATGAAGTATGCCGTGAGATAAAAAGAAGAAAACTGAAATTCCAGTGGTGGGCTGAAACAAGGGTTGAAACTGTTGATAAGGATTTGTTGCGTGCATTGAAAGATGCAGGTTGCGACAGGATTAACTATGGTATAGAATCAGGTGACCAGCAGATTCTTAACAACATGAAGCGCGGGAACACACTTAAGCAGATAAGGCAGACAATCAAGTGGTCCAAAGAGGTAGGCCTAAAGGTAACAACAACATTCATGTTGGGATGTTTAGGAGAAACTAAAGAAACTGCAAACAAGACAATAGATTTTGCAGTTGAGCTGGATGCAGATGAGGCACAGTTTAGCATATATACGCCTTATCCAGGAACAGAGTACTATGATATAGCGCTTAAACAGGGAATAATAAGCAAGGATACATGGCAGGACTACTCTTTTTTTACAGGACAAAACAAGGTGACTCCTTTCAGGAGCGCGAACCTTACAAGCGAGGAATTGCAGCAGCTGTTCCACAAGGCTTACAAGAGGTTTTATTTTAGACCACGCTATATGATCAGGCAGATACCTAAGGTATTGTCAAGTCCTTTCCAGATGAAAAGGGCAGTCCGTTCAATAATGCAGATTTTAAGAATGAGCTGACACAGGCTCACTTAATTTGGAGTGGTAAAAATAACTAACTATGCTGAGCAAATAAAGATTATCAGGGCTTTAGTTCTAGCTAGATTTGGAAAAAGAGTTCCGTTGAGAGTTCTTCATCACATAACAGAAAGATGCAATTTCAGATGTAAGTATTGCGAAACAAGGGGAGACAGCAAGCTGGAACTCGATACAGAAACCACAAAAAGAATCATGAATCAGTTTCATAAGCTTGGAACAACCTCCTGGAGCTTTGGCGGCGCAGAGGCCCTTCTAAGGAATGATATCGGAGAGCTGATTGATCATGCAAAAAAACTTCATTTCAGAGTGTCTTTAGTGACAAATGGTTCTCTTGTTCCAAAAAAACTTGAAGAGTTAAGGAAAGTAGACGTTTTTGTAGTCAGTCTGGACGGTCCAAAGAAAATTAATGATTATTATCGTGGAAAAGGATCTTTTGACATAGCAATGTCTGCAATAAAACTTGCCCTGAAAAACCGCATGAATGTAAACATTAACACCACGCTTTCAAATAACAATATGCAGTACATAGACGAACTTGTTGAGCTGTCAAAAGAACTCAATGTAAAAATAAGTTTCCAGCCAATATATTTTGGCAAGGATAAAGTAAAGGACAAAAACAGTTTTTTTGAAAAAAATAATTACCTGAAAGTCCTGGACAGCCTGATTAGAAAGAAGAGGGCAGGATATCCGATAGCAGCGTCAGAATCCTATCTTAAGTTAATCAGGTCTTGGCCTCATAAGGCACCTAAAGAACCATGTTATGCTGCAAAATTATTCTTTGTTTTGATGCAGGATGGAACACTACTGCCTTGCGGCCACGCAACCAGCGAGGGTGTTAACGTCACAAAATATGGTGTTAGGAAGGCAATTAAGATGCTTCCTGCACCTAGATGCATTGGTTGTTTTTCAAATTGTTATCAGGAACTTAACATGGTTTTCTCTCTAAAACCGGAAGCTATAAAAAATGCAAGAGATAACTATTCCTAAATATGAAAAGAATACTCATAACAGGAGCAACAGGATTTATTGGTTATGAACTGGTTAAAGCCCTGAGCTCAAAAGAAGAGATTATTGTACTTGCAAGAGAAGACAGCAATGTCTCCGCTTTAAGACGCTTTAAAGTCAAAGTTGTTTATGGAGATCTGCTTGACCAGGATTCTCTTAAGAATATCTTTGAAAAAGTAGGAAAAATAGACCTTCTTTACCATCTTGCATGCGTTATTGGCGATAATGATGAATCTGACAAGGATATCTGGAACTCAAATGTTTCAGGAACAAGAAAACTGTTGGAGGAAGCCCATAATCATGGTGTTAAGCGAGTTGTATATTTCAGTAGCATTGCAGTTTATGGTTACACAACAAAAATAGTTAATGAAAAATCTCCTTATTCTGCTAAGACAACAAAATATGGTCGGGCAAAAAGGTTTGCAGAAAAAATTGTATGGGACTTTAGCAGGAGAGGCCTTAAAGCAACAGTCATTCAGCCTGTTTTTGTTTATGGCACAAAATCAAAAGGTGCCCTGATAACATTATTCAAGGCAGTTAAGAACAAAAAATTCTTTTTCGTTGGAAGTGGAGAAAACAAGATTCATTTGGTTCATGTAAACAACCTTGTGGATGCAGCAATATTGGCATCAGGTAAAAAAGCTATTGGTAAGAAATACCTTGTAGGTGATGAAGATCTGATGTCGCTTAGAGAGCTGGTTACAGAGGCTGCAAAAATAATGAAAGTGGATCCGCCGAAAAGAAGAGTTCCAAAGTTCGCTGTACAGTCTGCAGCAATTCCAAAGAACATGGTTGCATTAATAAAAAGAAAAAAAATACCCATAACACAGTCCAAGATAGATTTCATGACAAAAAATATGGCAGGATCAATTAAAAGGATAAAAAAGGAACTGGGTTATAAGCCAAAAATCTCAACAAAAGAGGGTCTTAGAAAGGTTATTCCAGAACTAATAAAGAAAGGTAAAATTTGAATTCTAAAAAGATATCTTTTCTTTTTCAAAAAGCCATAGTATGCCGCCTGGTGCAACAATAAACCATGCAGAAAGCAGAGTGAGCAATGCATATGCAACAGCGTACTCTGCGCCAATTGCTGCAAGTGAAAAGAAGAAAATCAGAGACACATCCCTGACTCCAATGCCTGAAAAAGAAAAAGGGAACCATTCTGTGATTATCACTATAGGATATATTGCCAATATGAAAAGATAGCTTACTTTCAGCCCTAGTGCAAGCGCAAGAAAATAAACGCCAAGTATAGAAACAAACCAGCTTATGAATGATATCAGGCTTGCATAGGCAACCTCTTTTTTCTTTTGTTTAAGATTCTCCAGGCTTTTGTAGAAATCCTCAAAGAATACTCTGCCTAGTTCTTTCTTGTTTTCAGGAACTATTCTTTTGAATATAGGTCTTAGGATTCTCCTGACAAAGTTTTTCTTCATTGAAACATATATCATAAAAACAAGTATTGCGCCGATAATAAAAACAGCAAAATAGATTTTTCCAAACCATATGTAAAGCATTAGTATGCCGACGAATGACAATGCCAGAAGAGTTACTAGCTCCAGAATTTTGTCAACAATAACTGTAGACAGGGAGTTCGCAACAGAGAACTTCTCTCTTTTTAGATAATATACTCTTAGAAGCTCGCCTGCTCTTGAAGGCGTAATCGCTCCAAAAAATGAGGTAATAAGCCAAACCTTGATGCATTTTAGAATCGGATAATTCATTCCATAGGCTTTTATGATTACCTGCCATTTAAGTGATTTAAGGAAAATCAGCAGAGGAGTTAGTATTACGAATAATAAAACATAAGACCATTTGATGTCTTCAAAAAGACCAAATATTTTGCCAGGCCCTATTCTATAAAGAAGATAAACAAAGATTAAGATACCGATAATTGCAAAATATCTCACATTAATTTTCATATGTTTATTGTGTAATTACGCGTTTTATTAAACTTTCGATTAATTTAAATACTAGATAAGAATCCATTTGCTCGGTATGGGGTGTAATTTTTTATGAAGGTTGCTCTTATTAATCCTGGAAAATCTGAAATAAGCACAGCAATGTCAATGGGTCTTGGTTATCTGGCAGCAGTCGCCAGAGAAAAAGGACATGAGGTTGTTGTAAAGGACATGGAGGTAGAGCCTGAGGGCTTAAAGGAGTTCTTGCTCAAGGAAAAGCCGGAAATAGTTGGGATCACGCTCAGCACGCCGCTTTTTCCATTGTCTAAAAAGATAATATCTCAGATTAGAGCTGTTCTTCCTGATGTAAAAATTCTTGTCGGAGGACCGCATGTCACTGCAGTTAAAGAAGAGATGCTGTCAGCTACAGAAGCAGACATCGCAGTGTATGGTGAGGGTGAGATGACCTTTGTGGAAATACTCGAAGGAGAACCGCTTGAAAAAATTCTGGGAATCTGTTACAGAAAAGACGGCAAACTGGAAACAAATCCTCCAAGGCCATTTATTCAGGACCTTGATTCACTTCCTTTTCCTGCGTGGGATTTATTCCCTCTTTCAGAATACCGGATACACCCTCCTTATGGGAAATCAAAGAAATTCATGAACATGATCACATCGAGAGGGTGTCCCTACAAGTGCGCGTACTGCAGCAAGGTCTGGGGTCATTCATTTAGGGGAATGAGTCCTGAGAGAGTTCTCGAGGAGATTAAGCTCCTTCGCAAGAATTATGGCATATCTGAATTCCGTTTTTATGATGATGATTTCACATTAAACATGAAACGCGCAGAGGAAATTTGCGATCTTATTATCCGGAACAACCTCAGAATAACCTGGTCATGCACAACAAGAGTTAATCTTGTTAATGAAAACCTGCTTGCGAAGATGAAGCAGAGCGGGTGCTTTCTAATATGTTATGGTGTTGAGAGCGGCAATCAGGAAATTTTGAACACAATCAGCAAGGGCTATAAGATTGAGCACATTAAAACTGCATTTAAACTGACAAGAGCTGCGGGAATAAGAACCCTGGCTTTCCTTATGCTGGGTCTGCCTGGCGAGACAGAAGAAACCATTGAAGAAACTGTTGAGCTGGTAAAGGAAATAAAGCCTGATTTCTGTTCATGGGGCATTACATCTGTTTATCCGAACACTGAGCTGAAAGAAATCTTCAAGAAGAGAAATGCAAAGTTTACTCCTTATACAAATTGGGGCACTTTTACGATTGATGCAGCGCCGAATAAATATATAGAGTTTGCTGAAGAGAATCTTTCAATGGATTTCCTTGAAAAAAAAGTAAGGGAGCTCAACAGGGCGTTCTATCTTAGCCCAGGAAAGGTTTTCAAGGAACTGATCAATGCAAGATCTTTTTGGGAAATCAAAAGAATCATGAATGCTGGACTAAAACTGACCTTTAAGGGTAAGTAACTTCTACTTTACTATTATATAACGAAGCATGCCTACGTTCTTTCCAAGAAATTCAGGTGAAATATTAATCGGGAAAACATTTATTCCTCCGGAAGCGACACATTCAAATTCGCTAAACAGCCTTCTGAGTCTTTTTCCGCTGAATGGCTTCTCTTTTATTCCTGGCATGAGGAACGGCCTTATGAAAGTCCATAGCGTGAATAGATTTGGAACAAAGGTTATTATCAATCCATCTTTCTTTTTCATTTCCCTGAAATTGCGCAGAATTGTTTTTTGGTGTTGCAAGGAGAAATGTTCGAAAAGACCGTCACTGAAAATAATGTCAAATTTGTTTTTGTATTTCTTTCCAAGTTCAGAATTCATCAGGTTGTCTGAGATGTATTCTTCGCTTCTGTTTTCTGTGTATCTTTTTGTAAGTTTAAGTGCGTCCTTTGAATAATCAAGAGAATACACTTTGCATCCTTTTTTTATCAGATAATTTGAAAAAAAGCCGCATCCGGATCCTGCATCAAGAACAGTCATCCCGCTTGTGACATATTTGTCAAGTATCATGTTCATTCTTTTTTTGGCAGAGCTTTTTTCGAACTTTGATTTATTTTTCATTACCCAGAATTCATCCCAGTTCTCTTTTTTTGTTGCGCTCTTCAAGCCCTACCACCCTTGAACATGTAATCAAAAAAGTTTTTGACTCCAAACATCTTTCGTTTGATGTCTGCAGTAGATCTCATGTTAAATACCATCTTTACCATTTGATTTGGCCTGAGGTAAAACTCTTTTAGCCCTTTATCAATAAATGTATCAATCTCCTTTTTGCTTAGTTGTGGATAGTTTAGAAGCGTTACCTGCTCATAGTTTGGACCCACCCATTCTGTCCAGTCCTTTGGCACTAAATAGCCTTTCTCCTTTGCCCATACATATAATGGTGTTCCTGGATATGTGCAGATGCCTGAGAACTGTACTGTATCTAAAGGAAGGCTCTTTGCAAAATTTATAGTTGCTCTTGCACTTTCTCTTGTCTCTCCTGGCGCGCCAATCATAAAGCATCCATGTTGTATGAATCCTAGTTTTGCAGCTGCTTTGGAGAATCTCCTTGACTGTTCTAGCGTAATGTTTTTCTTTACCGCATCAAGCGCTTTTTGTGTTCCAAACTCAAAGCCAATCATCAGCATTCTGCAGCCTGCTTTTTTCATTAGCGGAAGCAAGCTTAAGTCCATGTCTGTTCTTACGTTGCAGGACCACTTAACTTTCTTGTGCAGTCCTCTTTTGATTATGTCTTCGCACACTTCCCTGACATGATCAGGAATAGCAGTAAATGTGTCTGTTTCAAACATTATCTCTTTTATCTGCGGGAAGATCTTAATGTCATATTCCATTTCATCAACAATCTTTTTTGGTTCCCTAAATCTAAGTTTTCTCTTTGTCATGAGTGCCATGTCCCTGCAGAATGTGCACATTCCCGGACAACCGCGCCCGGATATTAGAGTTAAAAAAGGATGTAGTTTGCCTGCATCTTGATATCTTTCTGGTTTGATGTGTTTCCATGCTGGAAACGGAAGTTCATTAACATCTAATGGCTCTCTGTCTTTGTTGCGAACCATCTTTTCCTCTTGCATGTAGCATATTCCGTCTATTTCATTGTTTTTCTTTCCGCTTGCAATATCCCTCAGCGTAAAATCATACTCTCCCAGGCAGATAATGTCAACAGCACCCTTTGCTTTCTTTAAAGTATCCTCTGGCTCAGCAGTCACATGCGGACCAATCATTGCTGTTTTTGTACCATGCTCCTTGCACATCCGCGCGTATTCAATATCATTGTATATGCTTGGTGTTGTTGTATGGCAAACAACAAGTTCAGGGCCAAACCGTTCTATCAGATACCTTACCTGATCTTTTTTCAGGTTTCTTGCAGCGCCGTCAATAAACAATATCTCGTGTCCTGCTTTTTCAAGCACTGCTGTTGCTATAAGCATCCAGTCAGGGTGCCTTTGAACGCGACCTCTTGATTTTGTTGCCCACCTTGCAGACCTGCAAAAGTCATCTACGTATGGCGGGTTTAACATCACTATCTTCATTTTTCTGCTCTCCCGAAAATTAGCTTAACCAGGTAAACATTTGCGCCAATTGTTGCGATGATTGATCTTAAAGCGCGCAAAAACGGAGCTATGAAAAAAAACTTTTTCTCCCGTTTCAGGCAAAACACTGCAAACGGAATGTTTGTTACAGCGATTAGTAAAAAGAAACCCAAAACAATAAAAAAATTCAGCGAAATAAACGAAAGAAGGAATAGATCACTAAGCACTGTCTGGAAAAATCTTCCATATCCTGAGTAGGAATCCTTTACAAACTTGTCCTTATGCCTGAAATATAAAGGAAATGCCCAGTATCCTCTTCCGTATTGCTGCTTCAGATACTTGAGCAATGTATCAGGATGAGGGTGCCATACCTGTGCTCTGGGATTAAACACCATGTTGTATCCTTTTTGATTCAGCCTGAATGAAAGCTCAGGGTCTTCTGCATTTGCACTCTTGAAAAGTGTGTTAAATCCGCCAACAGCCAAAAACTCTTTTCGCCTGTATGCTGCGCTGTAGGTTCCAATGAAATCAATGTTTCCTAATTTCGCCTTTCGAATATGGTTTGTGTTTATTTCATAGCCAACATACCGTGCAATCATGCGATCGTGATTCAGTGTTCTGTATGTTCCCTCAACACCAACAACATTCTTTTTCTTGAATGGTTTTAGCATTTCTTCTAGCCAGTTGCTGTTTGGGATGCAGTCAGAATCAGTAAAAACAACAATATCTCCTTTGGCATTTTTTGCCCCTAAATTGCGCGCTTTTGCAGGGCCCGCATTCTTTTGCGAGTAGCTTCTTATCTTTAGTTTTGTTTTGAATTCTTTTACAAGTTTGTAGGAGTTATCAGTGCTTCCATCATTTACAACTATTACTTCAAAGTCTTTTGTTGTCTGTTTTTCCAGCGCCTCAAGGGTCTTTAGAATACTCTTTTCTGCATTGTAAACTGGAATAATTATGCTTGCCTTCATCTTATTTGATTAACCAATACCCCAGCAGGAGTTTAATGAGCATTATATATAAATTTAACCCTTCACGTGAATCAAAAAATTTATATAGCTTGCAGGATGTACTTAACGTATGCAACTCAAAGATGTCCTGCTAATTTGTTACATCATAATTCTAACTGTTGTTTTTTTTAGTTACAGAACAGTTTTACTTACAAAAGAATATGGCTTGTTGAAATAAAATGATTACAATACCTTTTTTTTTGGTAACAGTTCTTGTAGCGTATCTACTAGGCATAAAAATACTGTCTTTGCTTAAGCTTAGGCTTCAGCCGCTTGAGAAATTACTGATCTCTTTCGGGCTTGGTTTTATTTCAATATCTTTTTTTGTAATGCTCCTTTGTTTTATTGGACAGGTTTACATTCATTACATCTTAATCTTTTTCATCATCATATTATTAATCTCAATTAAAGAGCTAAAATCGCTGAAATCATACTTTAAGACTTCATTCAGACCAGGGTTTGATTTTAAAACCATTATTCTGCTTGCGTTCATTCTGCTGGCAGCTGGCAATTTCATTTCAGCTTTTGCACCGGCTGCTGAGTGGGACTCTGTTTATTACCACCTTTCTATTCCTAAGGCATTTGTAACCCATCACTCTTTTGTGGATTTGCCTCACATGCTTCCGGCGACATGGCCGATGGGCATTGAGATGTTTTATGTTATTGGCGAGATGATTCATAGTTCAACGTTCTCGCACCTCATTGCGTGGCTTCTTGGTTTATTAGCTGCAGTTTCTGTTGTTGCTATTGTTTCAAAATTCATATCAAGAGAGGCTGCCCTGGTTTCTGGCATAATATTCTATTCAATGCCAGTGATTATTGAGCGGGCAAGCCAGCCAATGATAGATCTTTCTATGACATTCTTTTTTGCTTTGGCTTTGCTGTGTTTTTTATCAATCAACAGCAAGCAGAACTTCAAGCCAAAGGAGGATCATCGCTGGTTGATTCTCTTTGCAGTATTTGTTTCATTTCTCATGGCGATTAAGTTCACCGGAATCTTCTTTGCATTTTGTTTTGCAGTTGTGCTTTTTTTAAAGAACAGGAAGTTGTTCATAAGATTCTTGATTATCATGCTGATTATATCCTCTGTTTTGGTGTTGCCTTATTTTGCAAGAAGCTATGCTATTCGTGATAATCCGCTTTTCCCTTACGAGACTCCTCTTTTTGGTTCTGGAGGCGAAGGTCTTTCTGAAGAGAGCTATGAACAAATTTGGGGGAGCATACATTCGCGCCCATTCTCTGTTAATGAGGTTGTGATGCTTCCGTATCGCCTTTTCCTGGATCCATATCTGCTGGCGTCTACGCTGGGCATAGGAGTCTTTTGTTTTATCTTTTTCCCTCTTTCCTTTATTTTCTTCAGAAAATATAAAGCACTCTTTATTCCTCTTTTACTGATCGCTTTTATTTATACAATATTCTGGTTAAATGCAGTAAGCACGCTAAGGTATTATCTGCAGATAATTTTGATCCTTGTTATTTTGTCTTCTATCCCTTATAGCCATTTTATTAGCAGGAAAGGTCCTGTTAGGTATGTAATAATGGGTGTTATAATGGTATCTTTGATGTTCTCTGCAGCAATATGGGCTGGGATAAACCATAATGAGATGTCAGAAGTAGCAGGGATTCAGAGTGAGTCAGAGTATTTTGATAACCTAAGAAGCAGCAATCCGAGGAATGCTCTTGTTTTTTACAATGAACATGTCCAGGGAGAAAAATTGCTTTTCTTAAATGAGTTCAGGGCGTATTATTGTGATCGCGATTACACTCTTGCGCACATGATACTTAATCCGGACATAAACTATTATGCTGTGCAGTCTTATGATGATTTAATCAGGGAATTGGAAGACAACAATATATCACATATACTTGTTAATGATAATTATGATTATGATGCTTTTAAGATAATGTATTTTGAACATGCCTATAACATATTCCCAGAGGTCTTTGAGAAAAACAGCAAAATACTATATGATGAAAACAACATAAAAATATATGAAATCACCTATTCATAACAAAAAGATTTATAAATCGCCTTCTGGTTCTCTAATTTCTCCCGCCTTAGCTCAATGGCAGAGCGTTCGGCTGTAGTTTCTGTTTGACTATCCACGGTTGGAGTGAATGAAAAGCAGACAGCCGTTCCCGAAAGGCTCCCGGTTCGAGTCCGGGAGGCGGGATATTTTTCTTAACAGCAAGATTTATAAACTTCATATCTAAATAAAGCACTATGTCATCCGAAGCAGCAGCCGCAGCAGGTGTGGTAGCAATTTTATTCATTCTATTCTATATTTTTATTATCCTTCTTTGGTGTGTGTTCTTCTTTGGAGGAATAGCCTTATGGATCTGGATGCTTATTGATTGTATTCAAAGAGATTTTAAGAAGTCAGATGACAAGATATTATGGGTGCTTGTAATAGCCCTGGTACAGGTGCTTGGAGCAGTCATATACTATTTTGTAATAAAAAAGCCGAATAAGAAATAAAGGGAGGTATTTAAAATGGGAAAAAACCACATAGTAGCAATTCTTCTTTCCTTCTTTCTCGGAGGACTGGGAATTGATAGATTCTATTTGGGATATATAGGACTTGGTATCCTGAAATTGATTACAGCAGGAGGTTTTGGTGTTTGGGCACTTATTGACTTCATACTGATAATCCTGAAGAAGGTTAAGCCAAAGGATGGCGATTACGACGCCTGATTACCCGTCAGAACCCGTAGCTTTGCCTCTATAGAACCAAAAGCTTTATAAGTAACCATTCATTCTAGAAGCGAATGGCTAAACAATCTTTCTATGAGCTTTTAGAGGCTAAACAGAGCTTTGTTGTTCAAAGGGGAGGTTGTATTGGCTGTTATGACGGAATGCCCTGGTAGTGTAGTCCGGCCTATCATGAAGCCCTGTCGACAAACAGATTTGGTTGAAAAAACCAATGTTTGGTGGTCCGGCTTCGACCCGGGTTCAAAACAGCTTTTTAGCGTGAAAGTCCCGGCCAGGGCGTTTTTTTGTTTTATTGGGCCGGTGGCGCAGCCTGGAGCAAATGCGGGCAACAGCGCACCTGACTTTTAATCAGGTTGTCGCGGGTTCAAATTTTGTTATGAATAATTCATAACACATGAATGTCCCGTCCGGCCCACTCACATTCATAGTAACGAGAAAAAATGAAGAAGATTGACGTCAAGAAACATATCCTAGTGCCTAAGCACACAAAGCTAAGCGAGAAAGACAAGCAGGAACTTTTTAAGAAGTATAACATAACTGCAGAGCAGTTACCAAAAATTCTAAAAAACGATGCAGCAATAGCTGGTATGGGCTTGAAACCAGGGGATGTTATAAAAGTAGTAAGGGAGAGTCCTACTGCTGGAGAATCTATATTTTATAGGGTGATTTCTAATGCGTAACTACGAGACCCTTATAAGAAAACATTTTGAAGAGGAATCATTTGTAAAGTCAGACATAGAATCCTTTAACTATTTTATTGAGCACGAACTACAAAAGATTATTGAAGAAAACAAGGAGATAGAACCTACAATAATCCCACCTAATGTTGATGAATTCAAAATAAGATTTGATAAGATAAGAATCACAAAGCCAGAGATAACAGAAGCAGATGGTTCAAAGAGAAGCATTTATCCAATGGAAGCACGCTTGAGAAACATAACATACTCAGCACCAATGTATATAACAGTAAGCGCACACATCAATGGTGCACAGCGTGAGACCTTTGAAACACAAATTGGCAATCTGCCTATTATGCTTAAATCAAAGTTCTGCCACCTTAACAAGCTCAGCAAAGATGAGCTTATTCAGCACGGTGAAGATCCTGATGACCCAGGCGGGTATTTCATAATCAATGGTACAGAAAAAGCATTGGTAAAGATAGAGGACCTTGCATCAAACAAGATGATGGTTGAAAAGGACGCAATTGGTCCAAGCCGTTTTGTTGGAAAAATGTTTTCTGAGAATGGTTCTTACAAGATTCCACACACAATAGAGCAGATGAAGGATGGTATCTTTTATCTTACATTCACAAGAGTAAGAAGAATTCCAATCATTATTGTAATCAAGGCTTTAGGTCTTCTTAAAGACGAAGAAATTATGAAAGCAATCTGTGCTGAGCGCCAGTACGATGAGATTGTTATTAATCTTCTTGAGGCTTCAGACATTAAGACAGAAGAAGAGGCAATTGATTACATTGCAAAGCGTTCAGGAATAACACAATCAAAGGAAATAAGAGTCGAGCGTATGCGTGAGATTCTTGACAAATATCTTCTACCACATCTTGGTACATCACCAAAAGATAAGATGTTCAAGGCATACAATATCTGCAAGATGATCAAGAAGCAGATTCTCGTTAGCAGGGGCGATCTTCCACGTGATGACAAGGATCATCATATGAACAAGCGCCTTAAGCTTAGCGGTGATTTGCTGTCAGATCTTATCAGGGTTAACCTGAAAGTTCTTATTGGCGATCTTCTTTACAATTTCCAGAGAATTGTTAAGCGTGGAAAGTTCCCGACAATTAAGGTTATTATCAGAGAGAAACTTCTTACATCAAGAATTTATTCTTCGATGGCAACCGGTTCATGGGTTGGCGGAAGAAAAGGAATAAGCCAGAGAATACAAAGGCTCAATTTCCTTGAAACAATGTCGCACTTGCAGCGTGTAGTAAGTCCACTTTCTGCTACGCAGGAAAACTTTGAAGCTAGAGAGCTACACTGTACTCACATGGGCAGACTATGTCCAATTGAAACACCTGAAGGAACAAACATTGGACTAAAGAAGAATCTTGCATTACTTGCCTCTGTTTCACAAGAGGCTGAATTCGATGAAACAATCAAAAACTTAAAATCATTTGGACTAAAATCGGTGGTACGATAATGAGCGATGTATATTTAGGCGGAAAATTTATAGGAGCTGTTGAAGATCCAGATGCTTTCATCAATAAGATAAAGGATGAAAGAAGAAAAGGCAATCTATCAAAGGAGATTAACGTAAATTTTAATTCTGCATCAAATGAAGTTTTTGTTGAATCAGGTAAAGGAAGGTTAAGGAGACCTCTGATAAGGGTTAAGGATGGAAAATCAATGCTTACAGAGGAACACCTGAAGAAACTTCAGAAGAATGAGCTAAGATGGTCAGACCTTGTCAAAGAAGGCGTAGTAGAATATGTTGACTCAGGTGAAGAGGAAGCTGCTTTTGTTTCATTCTCTGAGAATGAGCTTACAGAAAAGCATACGCACCTTGAGGTTGCTGCAATCGCTATGTTTGGTCTTTCTACTGCTCTTGTTCCATATGCAAATTTTAATTCTGCTCAAAAGGTTAACACAGGTTCAAAGAATCAGAAGCAAGCTCTTGGTTTTTACGCAGCAAACTTCCTGATAAGAATGGACATGGATGTTAATCTTCTTCACACACCACAGATTCCTGTTGTTGATTCAATCATGCATGAAATAAGTGATTATGCAAAGCATCCTTCAGGCCAGAATCTTGTAGTGGCTGTTATGAGCTACAAGGGCTACAACATGGAGGACGCAATAGTACTAAACAGAGGTTCAATTGATCGTGGTATGGGCCGTGGTTCATATTACAGGCCAATGATTTCAGAAGAGCTGCGCTACTCTGGTGGCTTGGTTGATGAGATATCAGTTCCTGACAAGGAAGTAAAGGGCTACAAGAGCGAGCGCGATTACAGATTCCTTGAGGGAGAGGGTATAATTTACCCGGTGGCTCGGGTGAATGAAGGAAATGTTGTAATAGGAGAGTCAAGTCGTCCAAGGTTCCTGCGCGGAATGCATCGATCCAGCTTCGCATCTGACAGCAGGAGAGAAAGTTCAGTTGCACTGAAGCACGGCGAAGGAGGAACAGTAGGCTTCA
>JAAGZO010001022.1 GCA_024206195.1 bacterium
AATAATGGGTTAGTTCCCGGTCTATCGGGAGCTAACCCATTATAACCCTGATTCAAACCAAGCGGGAGTAACTCAGTGGTAGAGTTCCTGCCTTCCAAGCAGGCTGTCGAGGGTTCGAATCCCTTCTCCCGCTCCACTTAACCGATTTTTCTGCATTCGTGTCTTCTTAACTTTTTTACTTAACTTTCGCATTTAGACCTCCTCATTTTTTTAAGTGATTTTTCACTAATTGGGTAGTCAAAAGCCGAAGCCAGTATTACTTGCTATGTCAACGCCTGAGACAACAAAGGAAGTGGCAAAAAAGAAAAGAGGGAGCGTCGCTTAGACAACTCCGGAATGATGGTGGTAACGCTAAACGGGATGTGCGCTGCAATAGTTATCTGCTCACATCTTGTGGGAGTGAGCCTGTTTACGAAATGCAAGAGACAGCATTAGGTGGTGTGGAGTTCGATGGCGAGCATTTACGTACTTATGAGACATATATAATTCAGGTACATGCCTACACAGGGCAAATCGTGGGTTGCAAATCGGTTAGCTCAGAATGGCGTTAGCAGAAGACTGACACCAGACTAGCTGACATACATGCAACCCTACATCTCTACATTCACTGAACGCATCTTTCTCCATTCGCTGAGTTCAAGATTTTATTATTGCCGCTCTATTTATCTTCTTCCAAATACCAAAAGAAAATAAAAGTACCAATCCATATAGCTAAGAGAAGGGTTATCATAATCCCCCCCCAAAAAAATTTTTCCGCTGGCTTTTTATTTAAGTGCCACATTCTATCATTCTTTGAATGTAAAGAGAACGCCTTTTGTATCCCTGAATTTGCGAATGTACCATAGCCTTATGCATGAAGGTATATTATTATTGATATAGGCTGAAATTTGCATGGGCTCTACAACCTGATGAATATTTTGAGTGCATTTAGACTATGGTAAAAGTCAGCAGTTGACTTTTTCTTTAACTTGGAGGACTTTCATGGCTTCGGGCAGAAGAGATAACATATTTAGGATTAGGGC
>JAAGZO010001023.1 GCA_024206195.1 bacterium
GAGAGTACGTATGTTCAAAGTCAGGGTTGGAGACTACGTTAAAATTGTAACTAAATTAGTTGAGAATAATATTAGTATAGTACCTTCGTATGGTTCTGCTGAAGTGACTATACCATCTCTCACATTAAAACTTTTAGAAGTTAAAGAGATATCTGGACGCACAGTTGTCCACGATGGTGAAATTGTACCGTACAATCATATAAATTGTGTCTACAGAGACCAAGATCCACCTGTAATTAGAGAAGACGGTACATCAGTAACTGATGTAATAAAAAATCCATTTTATTCGGTTACTGGTCTAATTGGAGAGATGCCAATCTACCAAAACCTTGTAAATAAGATGTACGAAGCATGTCTAGGTCGTGACGCAAAAGCTACACCGCTAGGTCGATCATTTTCAAGACATGCAGAAGAATGCGCTAGAGTTGTTGTATCTGGATTAATAGATGAGACACTAGGAATTGATGGAGAAAAAGTTATCATTAAGGAGGAATGAATGCCACCGATTGTAATCGTCGCTTTACGATCAAAGTTAGTTTTAACTGGACTTGGTATACTATTTTGTAAAACAAAAACTGGTAAGGAAATTATTGAAACAGTCAAGGAAGGTGCTAAAGGAGTCGCTCGAGATTTGGAGCGAGACTACCTGAAAAATAAAAGACTGGTTAACGATATAAGGATGGGAAGACAAAAATAAAATGATAGACCCAAACTGTACGGATGCTGACATTGTACTCTTGTTGACGTATGTTCTTCTTGCGTTAGTATTTTCATTTCTATGTTCAATTGCTGAAGCAGTTCTATTGAGCATAACACCTTCTTTTATCGCAGGACTCCGTGAGAAGCATCCTAGGAGATCCAAGTTGTTAAAAGGGCTAAAGCAGGATCGCTTAAACCAATCACTGGCTGCGATTCTGACTTTAAATACAATTGCACATACAGTTGGTGCGATAGGATCAGGGTCTAAGGCTACTATAGTATTCGGCAATGCATGGTTTGGTGTGTTCTCAGC
>JAAGZO010001024.1 GCA_024206195.1 bacterium
GGAGTTCTTTCAGAACAATGAAAAAACGTGTGACAAGCCAATGAAAAATGCTCCAGAGGAGTAGAGAAAAGGAGAATATGTTTCAGGAAAAGTGAAATGCAAAAATTAAGATGATTCGATAAAGTATGAAAAAGGAAAGGACTAGGGAAAACAAAAGTACAATCAAACATACCAAATGGTTTTAATGAAGTATGAACAAGTGTTTGCTCATATTACTGTGGTACCTAATGAAAATTCACCAATTTCGCCATGATTGGATGGAAAATGGCCAAATCGATAATTTTTTTGATCAGTTTAGAATGACATGGATAATTTCAAGCTCAAGATTAATCAAGATCGATTGTGTTATCAACAGTTCTGGAAGAAAAATCATCAGACTCAGGGTCAGCATCATCAAAAATCCTCATATGCACATATGGATCAGATGCAAACTGATAGATTCGTCATATACATAAGAGTACCAGCAGAACGCCTTATGCATATAAACGAATTCATTTTTATCGATCACCCTGATCCATGCACTTGTACTGCATCAATCGTTCTTGACTGATTTTATATGCATATCAACAACACATCACTATCATCCACCCTGGCAACACAAGCCTTTGCAGCATAATAAACTAGTGTCTGATCATCAAAAACCCTTAGCATAAGCCATATTTTCAAGGGCATGCTTACTGTGTTAGTTGTCTGGTCAATGAGACAAAGATGTGTCAAATGAACTAGTGTACTAGCTATTTCTGCAAAAATAATACGTTGCACACTGCTGTACTACTTCAGCTGTTCTGCCCGAACTCGCAGCAAATTTGTCAGCTGTAAAGGCTGGACCGAAGTGGTGCTGTTAATCTAGCTGCATTCTTTAAGCTCCGGTAAGGGGGCGCCACCGTAAAGGTGCTCACAACCCTAAAGTGAGTACTAAGACACTTAGGAGGAAGCGTTCCCAGGTTTCATACGGTTAGCTTTTGCAGTAACTGTCAGTCTTGTAATAGAGGTCGCTTATATAGACGACCTTGTCAAAAAACATGATGTCATGTTGAAACATCAACGCCACGGGTTTGTGCTTACCCAGCGGCGTTCATGAACAGTGACTGAAAACAGCAGCACACTAGTACATTCTTGCATTCTATTACGGTCGATTGCATTCTTGCATTTGTCAATTTCTTCAGTGCTAACTTCGTATTCACCATCCGCTAGTTCATCATATATTTGCTATCAGCATCTCCAAAGCTGACTGATCTCTCGAATATAGAGTGAACAAAATACTAAGTTCATATTCAGCAATCAATCGATTAGTTTGCAAATTATGAATAGCAACGTGATCAGCATCATTGAAAAGCTCTGCTTCTAAATTTTCACCGATTTTGAATCAGTCTCACAAAAATCGATAACTGATCGATAATCGATCAATATTGATCGATCTGTCAAATATAGAGTCAAGGTAATGCTAGATTCATAATCAGTATCATATAGAAAACCCCCTCTGCCAATTTTCAGTTCGATCCAACAACAAATGACAAAATCGATAATTGAACAATAATCGATCAGCATTGATCGATTTGTTGAACATAGA
>JAAGZO010001025.1 GCA_024206195.1 bacterium
CTAAATACGAAGCGCATCTTGATCGTAAACTGCCAAAAATGTTGGCTATGTTAATCAAACTCAAAGAGATACGACTTGGGAGAATCCAACACCATCAACAACAACACTCCTTATTCAAGTGCTGATACCACTTTAACACCGATTCAATACTAGGTTCTGTTTTCAAATAGATTGAATTATAATTACAAAGAGGCTATACTTAAATCCATGAGTAAACAAAGAAAAGAAATAACAGACAAACAGTGGGTTAGGATTAAAGATTTATTTCCCAGTGAGAGAGGGAGAGTAGGTAGAGTAGGTAGACCTGCTAAGGATAACCGTATTATGGTAAATGGAATACTATGGATTCTTAGAACAGGTGCTCCTTGGCGAGATCTACCTAAGTGTTATGGTCCTTGGCAAAGTATATACACGCGGTTCAGTCGTTGGACTAAACAAGGTATATGGAACAAAGCTTTTGGCAGCTTAACTAAAAATTATGATAATAAAATAAGTATGATAGATAGTACAGCGGTAAAAGCACATCAACACGCAGCTGGAGCAAAAGGGGGCAGCAATTTCAGGCCTTAGGCCGATCCAGAGGAGGTTTTACTTCAAAGATTCATGTGATAAGCGACGCTCAAGGATTACCTATAAAATTAGCTCTGACGGGTGGACATGTTCATGACAGTATTCCAGCAATTGGATTGCTAGATAACATAATTTCTGAATATACTCTAGCTGATAGAGGATATGACTCACAGGAAATAGTACAGTTCATTGAAGGAAAGAATTCTATAGCTGTAATTCCTCAAAGAAGAAATAACAAACAGTGTAGAGTATATGACAAAAAGATATACAAAAAAAGGCATAAAATTGAATGCTTTTTTAGTAAAATCAAACATTTCCGTAGAGTTGCTACCCGTTATGAAAAGCTTGTAGATAACTTTGAATCTATGGTTTTATTAGCATTCATTATTGTCTGGATTAGAATTTGAAAACAGAACCTAGTTAGATTAAATGTAGAGGATGTGGAGGAAGTAAAAGAAGGACTGAACATAACAATAAGTAAATCCAAAACAGATCAAGAAGGAAAGGGACAATATATATCCATGCCTAGAGAAGTAACAGCTTCTATGTATTGTCCTGTTAATGCCCTAAGTAGGTGGTTGGAAGTATCTGGTATTAAAGAAGGACCTTTATTCAGGTCAGTTAGTAAATGGGGTTATATAGGCAATAAAGCAATAAGACCGAAAGCTGTTTGTTTAGTGATAAAACATTATGCGGAAAAAGCTGGTTTAGATTCTAGTAACTTTAGGGCTCATAGTATAAGGTCTGGCTGGATAACATCTGCCGCTGAGAAAGGTGCTACTGTATTCAAACTTAAGGAG
>JAAGZO010001026.1 GCA_024206195.1 bacterium
AATGTCAAGAAGAAAAATGCAGAATTGGCCTTTCCCTGGATACAAATGGAGTGGTCCAGGAACTATTGATTACTTAATTGAAGAACTTGAACTTGATGAAGATAGTAATCCCATTGTCCCTGAAGTCCCAAAAGATTTGGAAAGGGAGTGCGGACAACTCATATGGTGTTGTTATGATGTTCCTCATCCAATATTATTGGTTGATCAAGTCAATCAAATGTTACTTACGACACCTACTACTACTCCAGGGCAACCTTTGGTTCCCCAGGAACTTTATGAATCTACTTGGAAACAAATTCAACCTATTTTAAAGGAACATCTTCAGTTTCATTTCTCTCAACGTCCTCAAGGTCATCCATTTGACAGACTTATAGAGAAATGTACTGACATAATTGAAATGATCGCTAAGAAAATTCAAAGGAAACCCCGAGATCGGGCTATGATTAGACAAGAACTTAAAAATGTTGCCAGTGGAGTTTCTTTATATCACATAATGAATACGAGGGAACTTCAAGGAGATGCTGGATTAATTAACCCAGAAGAAGAAGAATTCGTTACTGTGCGGAGACTTGAACCATCACATCCTACTAGCTCTGAATCAAAAACATCTACTGATGAAAAGGAAGAAAATAGGAGAAATGCTGAAAAAGAGAAGGCTCATCAAAGAAAGGTTGAACGAGAAGGACAAGAAGAACAATGGAAAAAACATCAAGAAATAGAATATGCTGAACAATCGTCTCTTGCTCATCAAAGAGATCAAGAACGATTTTATGCTGGAAAAGGAATGACAAAAGAACAATATAACCAATTAGGTCAGGAAAAATTTTTCCCTGCTACTTCAAGAAGATGGCCTACTGTTTATCGTCTGCAAGCTTTTGCTTATCCGAAATCTACAAGTTCTCATATTTCATTAGCGTCTAGGGCTGTTTCAGCTCAAGATACCCCTATGTCATCTACAACTATTTCAAATCAGGACTATAATGTCAATGTATTGGCCAGTAGTCTTTTACAAAGACAACAACGCTACCAGCCAATACGTCAGTCTGAAATTAGAAGACCTTTTGGTGCCCCTACAGAAGCTGAACAAAGGGTACCTTTCATCAATAAAGATCCACATTTACAAAGAAGCCAATTGAAGACTGTAAAACCAATGCCTCGAGAACTTCCATTTGTTCCTCAACCTACTACTGCTTTTCTAAATGAAGCCAAATATTATTCTCAGGTTCCTTTGGAATTAAATCAGGCGGTTACGCTAAGATGTCCAAAGCTGACTGAGAACGAACAAATGGACTTTGAGGTAAATCTGTCTACATTTCTTCAAGAACAATGGACAGATGAATCTCAGTCTCTAACTCATTTACTTCAAAATATCAACCTGAAAAAGATACCTAAAGAAATGTTTGTTTGGTTAGAAGCCATTGCAACCGTTTTGCAAATGGCAGAAGTCAGCGAAGAAAATATTTCTA
>JAAGZO010001027.1 GCA_024206195.1 bacterium
GGAGAGTAACAGTGCTGTCAACATCCGTGCTAGTGACTGCAGTAGGAAGAGTTCCAACTAGGGCGGATGTAGGGAAATCAATCCAAATAAGGGTGCTTGGTCCCCATCTTAATAAGGCATAAGCCCTGAACTTAACTCTGAAATTGAAATAAGAATAATGATGAATAGCAGTAGAATCGTCCTTTCCATAAGAGTCTACCTTTTGGATTTCTTCAATTTTAAGAATTTGGTTTCCAGGCGCTTGATAGTCAGCGAAAATTGCTCCGCTTGCAAAACCATAGCCAGTATCAATCTTGATTCCAATGGCGGTAGCTGAAGTTGAGGTGAAGATGTCTACACTTCTTAAAAAGAGAGCATTAGCCAATTGGGTGGCAGAATTTTCTAAGGTCAATTTGAAGGTATATATAGTGTTGGCATCCAATGGTACATTTGTAGTTGAATCTAGTCTAGAATAAGCAATGTTCTCCTGTCCAATAGCTGAGGTAACGAAAGTCATTGTAAGTGCGGTACTATCATCCTTGTA
>JAAGZO010001028.1 GCA_024206195.1 bacterium
GGCCAGATGGACATATAACAAAACCCTTAAAGGAAGTAGCAACGTTTCTGAACGTTCACTTCAACACTCTCCACCGCTGGATAAAGGCAGGAAAAATCGAGTGTGTCAGATATGGGAGGAACTCAATCTATTTCACATATGATCAGGTGCAGGACTTCATTAACGGATGCAAAATGCAGGTAAAAGTTAACTCAATAAGCTGAGAAAGGAGGTGATGGTCGATGGCTTCTTTACAGAAACGCAAGTACAGAAATGGAAAACCTGTTTGGGTTGTACGTTATCGTGTTGCTGGTAAAGATAGATTACATACAATAGGCAATGTCGATAAAAGAACTGCTGAAAGAGAGTACTACAAGTTTTGTAATGCACTTATGGAAGGTAGTATAGAAGTGAAGCAAATCGAAGATGTTTACTTTGACGACTTCAAGGAGAAATATCTGGAGCACAGCGAATTAGTAAAGGGGCCGGAGACCATGGACAGAGAAAGCAGGATCATAAGGGTATTCCGTAGGCATATTGGGAACATTAAAGTAAAATCCATTAACCGAATGTTGATTGACGATTACATCCGACACAGGCTCAAATGCAGATCTAAAGTTACTGGCAGAAATATCTCAAATTCCACAGTAAATTTAGAGCTTCGCATCATGAAAGTTGTTTTAGGTACTGCCCAAACCTGGGGATATATTGAAAGCAATCCCATAAAGGGTATAAAAATGCTTAAGGAAGTTCGGTCGGAGCACCCAAGGTTTTTATCTATCGAGGAAATCCAGGGAGTTCGTGAAGAGTTTAGGGGAAAGCCGATGGAGGACCTCGTCAACTTCTACCTGTGGACGGGCGCCAGAAGAAATGAAGCTCTGACATTGACATGGGATGATGTGGATTTTAAGAAGAAAACGATCATCATTCGCGCTCATAACTCAAAAAGTAACCGCTCCCGATTTATGTATCCCTCTGAAGTTTGCTGGGATATGTTAAAATCGCTTAAGCACCGCAAAGATAATTTGGTGTTCGGCCCCATATCGCCAGAAGGAAATGACCTCCCACAATGGAGGTCCGACTGGGTAGGTAAAACCGTTAGTTTGGCATGTAATAAACTGGGAATGGAATGGGCAACGCTTCATACACTCAGACATACTTTCGCATCACATCTGGTGATGGCCGGTGTTCCGCTTTATACAATCAAGGAATTACTGGGACACTCCTCGATTAAGACTACCGAGATCTACGCTCACTTAGCTCAAAAACACAAATCTGAAATGCAATCGAGATTACCTTATTAATCCTTTGGCAAATAAAATTAAGGACTCATGTAGGACTCACGGAAAAACTGACAAAAATACGGGTTGTGGCGATTCGCTGTAACCCGTTGTTCTTTACTAAATTAAGTGTAATATTTATACCCCGCCAAATTACTTCGACGGGGTATGGGTAGTATCCACGACACCCCTTTCATAACTCATTGCCACACAACACAATCCCGTATCCGCCAATAAATTAGCCCCGTTTTCACCTTAACCTTTCGACACCAGAGACCACCACAGACTACCAGAGATACGCCAATGGATGTGGACTTTCTGTGGACTTGTTTTATTGATCTATCTCATATTATTATGTCTTATCATTCCCACTTCTTTTGACAACGTACATTTAGCTGAAAGCCCTATCTGTGAAACCTTGACAAAAGCCTTGAAATAAGGTATTTTGCTAGCTCTGAGTATTCTCAAGACCCATCATTACTACATCTGCTGAGAGTTGATCTTTGTAATTTGGATAGCTCTTTAAGACCTCGGTAGGGGATTTGTAATCTTCTGTGTATTAGATAGAGAATTTAGTATGTGAAATTTATTCATAATCCTGTAGTTAAATACGAACAATGTGATAAAGGAGCGTCATGATGAAAAGTTTTATAATTCTCTTTTGGTTATCTGGTTTATGTTTATCATCCGTAATCCATGCAGCTCCAGGAGATACTCTTTGGACGCGGACATACGGCGGAGCTTTGGAGGATATAGGTTATCCGATGCAACAGACTTCCGACGGTGGCTACATAATCGCCGGTTATACCAAGTCCTTCGGCGCTGGTGATCTGGATTTCTACGCTGTGAAAACCGACTCCGTCGGCGATACTCTGTGGACTCGGACCTATGGTGGGAGTCTGAATGATCATGCTCGCTCAGTTCAACAAACGGACGACGGTGGCTATATACTCGCCGGTTATACGACTTCATTCGGCGCTGGTAGTGGTGATTGCTATTTGATTAAAACAGATGCTATTGGAAGCATTGAATGGGATAAAACTTATGGGGGAATAGGAGATGATTGTGCTTTCTCGGCACAACAGACTTCCGACGGTGGCTATATACTCGCCGGTTATACGACTTCCTTCGGCGCTGGTGGTTGGGATTTCTACGCTGTGAAAACCGACTCCGTCGGCGATACTCTATGGACACGAACTTACGGTGGCAGTAGCGATGATTGGGCTTGGTCCGTTCAACAAACAATCCCTGACGGAGGATACATAATTACTGGTCAGGTTTTGTCCTATGGCGCTGGTGGTTGGGATTTCTACGCTGTGAAAACCGACTCCGTCGGCGATACTCTGTGGACTCGGACCTACGGCGGGACCGGGGATGATCATCCTAAATCGGTGCTGCAGACTATCGACGGGGGTTATACATTCGCGGGTCTTACTAATTCCTTCGGCGCCGGCAGTTGTGATTTCTACCTTGTAAACACCAACTCTCTTGGCGACACATTGTGGACGCGAACTTACGGAGGAATTTTGGAGGATATAGCTTTCTGTGTACAGCAGACCTCAGACGGGGGCTATGTATTAGCCGGTTATGCCTATTCTTTCGGAGCAGGTGGTCGGGATTTCTACCTGGTTAAAACTAACACTCTTGGCGATACCCTTTGGACAAGAACCTACGGTGGATCTTTAGATGATACTGCTGTCTCGGTCCAGCAAACCACTGATGGAGCTTTCGTATTAGGTGGTCATACTTTATCATTCGGCGCAGGGGGTACAGATTTCTATCTAATGAAAGTTGCGGGTGATCCTTGCCTTTTCTGCGAGGCCGTAACATCAACTCCCGAAGTACCCAATGAGAACGGCACAATTCAATGGAATCTAACTGTTACAAACTGCGGTTCTGAAACGATAAGTAATGTTTTTGGTGAGATATATCCAACAGTCGGAGATTGTGCTTCTGGTACTCAGTACGATTATAACTTAACGAGAATAGTTACCAACAACCTTGGAGTAGGACAATCATTCACAGGTCGATACTGGTATCGCCCGATCCTCGTAAATGGTGTTGACCTTGCCGCAATTGCAATTGATGTTGGGCCTGCTGTAAACGATTATATCGCCAGCAGCTGTTTTGAGTTCTATTTCAGTTATGAATGGGGACGCCCTAATGCTGAACCTTACTTTGGACCTGGCGAGTGGGGTGAGATGAACGATGGTATTGTTCTACCAGGTGTGACTACTTTGAATCAGAATTACCCGAATCCGTTTAACGCATCTACGACCATATCTTTCGATATCGTTCAATCAGGTAATGTGAATTTGTCCGTTTACAACCTCGCCGGACAGAAGATTGAATCATTGGTTGATGGCAGGATGAATGCAGGACGGCATAACATCACCTGGGATGCTTCTACATATTCAAGCGGGATTTATTTCTATAAGTTGACTACTGGAGATAGGACCTTTACCAAACGGATGACATTGTTGAAATAATTAAAGCTTTAATTAAACTTAACGGGTTGGGAGAGATCTCAGCCCGTTTTTTATGCTATTGACAAATCCCCTATTAATTTACTATATTAACACCTATGGATGCCCTCGGATACGTTTCTGAGATTCTACAGCAGGTGGGGCTGTGAGTAGTAATAATTTTGATAAATGAATAGTATTTATATTTTTCTATAGAGGTATGCCATGAGATCACTGATCACATCATTATTTCTTCTAATTTTTTTAAACATAGGATTCGCCTCAGCACAGGACACATTGTGGACAAGGACTTATGGGGAAAGTGATCACGATGTTGCAGAATGCGTAATTCAGACATATGACGGAAATATAGTTCTTGCTGGTACTATAAATTCTAATGCTGGGATAATTAAAGCAAATTATTTAGGGGATTCTCTATGGACTCGAACTTTCGGAATTGGTCATGCTTATAGTATTGTTCAAACAACTGATGAAGGCTTCATCATTGTTGGTTCTAGATCGCTATCCCATCTGAATAGCGATGTTTATTTGATAAAAACTGATAATAATGGTAACATTGAGTGGTATAAAACATATGGTGGATCGGAAATTGATACTGGCTTTGATATAGATTGTACTGAAGATGGAGGGTATATTATAGCTGGTTACAGTAAGTCATTTAATGATCCTAATGACTATGATATATTCGTTCTAAAAACTGATTCTTTAGGCGATACTTTATGGACTCGGGCTTATGGGGGTGATGACCATGACGAGGCTCGTGCTATATTACAAACAGGAGATGGTGGATATATTCTTGCAGGTTCATCTCGTTCATTCACTAGTGGTAGTGTACGTATGTACTTAATAAAACTAAATGGCGTTGGAGATACCGTATGGACTCGCACCTATGGATCTTATCAAACAGAAGGTAATACTGTAAGAGAAACAACAGACGGAGGATATATCGCTGCTGGTTATTTTTCTGGTGGTGGAAGCATTGGTGTTTATTTAGTAAAAACTAACATAGACGGAGATACGATGTGGACAAGAGAACTAATACACAATTCTGCCAATGCGTACTCAGTTCAACAAACAATTGACAATGGTTATATTATCGTTGGTAGAATAGTTGGTCATGGGGGTGATATGTTTATATTAAAAACAGATACAATGGGATATGAAATATGGCAAAGAACTTACGGTGGTGATAGAGGGGATGTTGCTTCCTCAATATATCCAGCTAATGACGGTATTTATTTAATAGCGGGATCGACAAGCTCTTTTACAGGTTTAGATGATGATCTTTGGTTACTTAAGCATTCTGGTGAATTAGATGTAATATATAATCCACAATATTTTAAATTTGACATAGTAAAAGGAACACAAGATACCGCTATTTTTAAAGTATCTTCAAATACCTATAATGATTATATAAAATTACACTCAGATTCTCAATGGGTATTGTTCTATCCAGATTCAGTGGTATTAGCTCCTACTGATACTGTGCAAATTAAAGCTGTGTTCAACGCAAGTGGTCTAGATTATAAAACATTCTACACTCAATTATACGTTTTAGGTCGAGAGCCTGAGAATAGAAACGTTTACATCCCAGTTGAAATGACCGTTTATCCTGCAGTTGATATCGATGTTAATATACCTATTAATAACCTCCAAGCAGGCGATACACTATCAGCATATATTACTGTTACCAACCCGACATATTTCAACACAAAAGCATGGATAGCTACTGCAATGACTTTACCCAATGATCAGCTGTATGGACCAGTATTCGGTCCCTATGATTTTCGATTGTTTCCATATGGTACGGTTTCAGGTAGAATCGATCACGTTGTCCCTGGTTACGCCATGCACGGTGATTATGAGTATCTGGTGAGGGTGTCGCCTAAAGCTGATTTACTGACTATTATGGGGCAGAACGGTGCAGATTTCTCTGTTTATTCATCAAGCGGTATTACGAATATTTATAACGATGATCCTTGGCAGGTAACCTTTAGTGGATTCAATGAAGAATATAATCAATCACTTAACCTTGTTTCAGAAAATACGCCGTATGAGATCACATTGTATCAGAATAAACCTAATCCATTTAATGCTTCTACCCAAATAAGCTTTACCCTTCCCTATCAATCAGATGTTCGCCTTAATATTTATAATCTTAGTGGGCAGAGAGTAGAAACATTAATTGATAAGCAATATCCTACGGGTGAACACTCAGTAATCTGGGATGCTTCAGAATATTCCAGCGGAGTCTACTTTTACAAACTCTCAGCGGGAGAAAATACGTTTACTAAGAGAATGACTGTTTTGAAATAAATAACTGAAGCAAAATATCTAAATAATTAAGGAGTAAATCATGAAAAAGTGTTTTGTAGTTTTAATTAGCATTCCATTCATAATCGGAATTATTTTCACCTCAGGAGTAGAAGCTGAGGAAATCATTGTACAAAATGACTCAATTGAAGATTACAATGACGCCGATAGTGTGGGTGATTTTGCTACAGGAGAACAGGCAGGAGTACATTTAACATCTCCTGTAGACGGTTATATCGTTGCAGTTCAAATATTATGGATGGAAGGATCTCCTGGTCATGATCCATCTACTGAGCAGGCTATTCATATTTTCGCAGATACTGAAACTGATACTTTTCCCACCCCTGGAACCGAATTAGAAACGATTATTGCTCCACTTTTAACACCTGGTATAATGAATGAATATCGTTACATAGATGAAAACCAGCAAATCCCTCTTTGCGTATTAGTAGCTGAGAATCAACAATTTTATATAACTCTTGAATTTGCTAATACTACAGATATTGCTGCTGGAGGTCCAAGCGTTGTGTGCGATATTGATGGTTGTACTGAAGAATGTAACGTGTATTATACATTGGGTGGAGGAGAATGGCTAGATTTCTGCACGAGTATTGAGGGGGACCTTGTTATCCGTGCGATAATTGAAGACAATTCTAATCCAATCATCTCAAATATTGTACGGAATCCTGAATCCCCAGGACCAGGAATTGATTGCGAGATTTCAGCTAATATAATAGATCCTATTGATCTTGTTGCAGGTGCTGACCTTTGTTACAGTATCGGAGCTGAATACTCCTGCTATTCAATGGGCAATGTAGATGACTCGTTCTACTTTACTATACCAGGGCAAGCCCCAGGTACAACCGTTTACTATTTCATTACTGCATGGGATGACGGTGGCGACTCAACAATATCAGATACAAGTTCTTATCATATAAATCAGGGTCCTATTATCTCAAATATTAATCAAGATCCAGAAAGTCCTTATCCAAATCAACCTTGCGAAGTTTCAGCAATAATAACAGACCTATTATTAATGGCAAGTGTAAATTCTGCGCTGCTGTGTTATAACGCTGGATCATATTACAATTGTGTCATAATGGACAACACCGCTGATTCTTTTTATGCATCTATTCCAGGGCAAATAGAAGGGGATTCTGTTTATTATTATATAATGGCATGGGATGATTATGGAGATTCAACGGTATCGGATACTATAGGCTATGAGGTTTCGCTCTCACCTTGTCTTCCCTGCAATACGATCACCACGACACCATTGGTGCCAAATATAGACGGCACCATTATATGGAGTATGGATATCAATAACTGCGGACCGCAAACGGTACCTGTATACGCTGAAATCTACCCAACAGTTGGGGACTGTGCTTCCGGAACACAGTACGATTTCAATATCAACAGACTTGCGGTTAGTAATCTCGGCGCAGGTGATTCGGCTACGCTTTATTACTGGTACAGACCCGGTACCGTTGTTGGTGTAATTGATGCCGCTATTAATATCGATGTAGGGCCTGCAATAGATAATTATATCAGTAACTGTTGCTTCGAGTTTATATTCGCTTATGAATTCGGACGTCCGGGAACAGAGATATCCTTCGGTCCCGGTGAGTGGGGAGAAAGAGGTGGAGAAGAAGTTCTACCTACCACAACCGCACTGAATCAGAACTATCCCAACCCATTCAATTCTACAACGACCATATCTTTCGATATCGTTCAATCAGGTAATGTGAATTTGTCCGTTTACAACCTCGCCGGACAGAAGATTGAATCATTGGTTGATGGCAGGATGAATGCAGGACAACATAACATCACCTGGGATGCATCGACATTTTCCAGTGGTGTTTATTTCTATAAGTTGACAACTACGGGAAAGACATTTACAAAGAGGATGACTCTACTAAAATAGAAGACTCTAATGATATCGATCTTAAGCCGCCTTCCCGGGCGGCTTTTTTCATCCCTCTTTATGGTATAAGGAGAGTGTAAGCAGCCTACATTTATAACCATAAGGAGGAGTTAATGCGTATTAAGGTTCTTAAATTAGGGGAAGCGGCTAAGGAAGTCGAGGTTACCGACGGGTCAACCGTTAACGATGTTATCCAGCAGAGCAATTTCCGCAGGGAGCATCAGACTATCATGCTCAACGGACAACCTGCTTTTGAGACAGCAGCGGTCAGCGAGGGTGATATTATCACCATGAATCCGTCGGTTAAAGGCGGGCTGTATGATTGAGCGGATTAAAACGCAGGCACGGTACTTCGCGCAAAGGTACAACATGCCGATTAAGGTAATTCATTCAAGCCGGGTAGCACCGGCTTTTTCTTTTTCGGGGGGAATTGTAATCGAGTTGGCGGATAGTTTCGATTCGGAGACAGTCTACAATAACCAGGCTATCAGGTATCGTAAGGATGATTCTGAATCAACAAGCAATGACAAGTTTATCGGTGATGACAGGATTGCAGTAATTACGGATAACCAGATAACAGTCCTTTTCCAGGTTACCGATGATAACAGCTTCCAATTGTATAACAACATATTAGAAACCACTATTCCCAAGATGGCCAGACACTGGCACAGGGGAAGGTCAGAGGTTTTCACCGCCCTTTTAGGATCCGGTATTGAAAAGAGGATATCTCAACTTCAGTCGTCATTAAATGACAGCAAGACCAACCAGGAAAACCTCTCCCGTCAGCTCTTCGAAGTCAGCAGGAAGATAAACGAGGATACCCAGATACTGGAGATGCTGGAGAAACCACTGCTTCCGGTTCACAGGAAAGCCAAACGGGATTACTCGGACCTCAGGAAGCTGGTACCGGGGATGTACTCATCGATCTACTTCGAAGATGAGAAGATCGTTGCTGTCAGTAACTACATTGAAATCTACTACAACGATTATGATTACGAATTGGGGATATTTGAGATAAAAGTAGATATCGCTAAAGGGGATATCACCATAAGCAACAGTACCAATCCTGTTAACGATTTCCCTCACCCTCATGTCGACATGGACGGTCACGTCTGCTGGGGGAATATCAGTTCGGGGATCTACAAGATGCTGGGACAGAACGAAGTCTACGGACTGCTGGAGTTAATCCACAAGTTTCTGTATGAATACAACTCAGAAAGCCCCTACCAAAAGATCGAGTACTGGAATCCCGATTACTGCGAAGAGGATGATTCCTACTCCCGCTGCCGTGA
>JAAGZO010000105.1 GCA_024206195.1 bacterium
ACTACCCAAAAGTTAGAAACCTTCAATTGAAGAAAGAAGCCAGAAGACATGAATCTAAAGTGCTTCCATGCTATACTAAAGCTGACATAGTTACTGTGTTCATAGCTGGAAAGCATAAACATGCCAGAGCCTTCCTGGATTCAGGAGCTCAGGTTTGCTTTATTACAGAGAGATTGGCCAAATTATTAGAACTGAAAGTGATAGGAGGTAAGCATAAGCTCATTTGCATTGGACAGAAGAAACAAAGAATTGAAGCCTATGAAAAAGAATGTTGTCCTTTACCTGTCACTTTGGCTGATCACTCTGTATCAACTTTTAATGAATATATACCTAATGTTTTGCTTAGTTACCAGGGCCGTGAAATTGCAGTTGATATGTGGATTTGTCCAAACTATCCAGGAGAGGATATGCAGAAGTTGGTGACTGTTCACAGCTTCTAGCATGCTGAGCCACCTGAAACAGCCCTGCATGCTCGAACTTGCGTGGTGTCGCCCGATTAATATTATCTCTGTCTTATAGTAACT
>JAAGZO010000106.1 GCA_024206195.1 bacterium
GATCATAAGGCTCTTGTATTTCTCTGTATAGAGTAGATGGTTTTTCATGAGGTACAGTTAGTAGCTTAGCATCTTCTCCTTCTTCCGAATTAGTATTTTGCTTGTCCCTGTTTCTAGTCTAAGGTAGCGAATAGGCATAACTTTATAACTAATAGTCATAAATGAAATAACGGTATTGAACTGACAAAGATTGAAGAATTTTGCTAGAATAGCGCAAAATTTTTTAGGTTTATTTGAGGTTTAGTTATGCCAGTATATGCAATGGGACATAAAATCCCTGATTCTGATTCAATTGTTTCCGCTATTTCTCTCGCTTATTTGAAAACTCAAATCGGTGAAGAGACTGTTCCTGTAAGGCAGGGTGAGCTTAGTCCGGAAACTACTTTTGTACTGGAGAAGTTTGGGGTGGCTGCACCTGAACTGAAAACATCCTATGCTGGAGACAGTATCTATGTTGTTGATTTCTCTGATCGAGCTCAAGGGCCTGATGACCTAAGTGAAGCAACGGTTCTGGGTATTGTTGACCATCATAAGTTGGGTGATATCACTACCTCAGCGCCCTTAGAGTGCTGGATTCGCCCTGTGGGTTGTACTAATACAATTGTGAAAGAGATGTTTGACTTTCATGGTGTGACTATTCCAAAAGAGATTGCTGGCATTATGTTGTGTGCTATTTTGAGCGATACCGTCATTTATAAGTCGCCTACTTGTACCCCAGCTGATAAAAAGGCGGTTGAAGAGTTAGCTGCTATAGCTGGCGTTGGTGATATTGAAGCCTTAGGTATTGAGATGTTTAAAGTGAAGTCTCAGGTTGAGGGCACGCCCGTACGAGATCTTGTGCTGCGTGACTTTAAAGACTTCGACATGAATGGTAATAAAGTTGGTATTGGTCAGCTGGAAACTGTCGATCTATCAGTATTTGATGCTATGAAAGAGGAACTGGCAGCTGATATTCAGGCACTTAAGGATGAGGGTGGTCGTCACAGTGTCTTGCTGTTGTTAACTGATATTATGAAAGAAGGTTCTGAATTGTTGATTGTTAGTGATGATGCTGATCTATCTGCTAAAGCATTTGAAGTTGCATCAGAAGATGGCAAGGCCTGGTTAGAGGGTGTTCTTAGCCGTAAAAAACAGGTTGTTCCTCCTCTTGAGAAAGCTTTTGCTTAAAAGTGATAAGAGTATTAAAGAAAATAAA
>JAAGZO010001029.1 GCA_024206195.1 bacterium
ATCTCCTGAAGAAGCACTGATTGACAATGAAGACACGGATTGTTGGGTAAAAGTCCCAGTGATAGGCTTTCAAGCCATAGCTGGAGAGACTATGTATGCCTTCATATCTGGTTATCTTTTCCCGAAAATTAGTCTTTTCAACCCAGAAAGATGGGGGAGTTTGAAAGGACAAAGATTACGTCATCCAGGATTAGAACATTGCGTTTTGGCTATGGGTCCTATGAAGTATAGCCCATGGTATATAGCCAAAATACTTGAAAGCCACGTAATTCAGAGCAATGGTGCTTGCCCTGGAACTGATATTCACCTCAAAGAATATTTACAAGAAACTTTTTCTGAAGACTTCTTGGAATTTTATGAAGGTACTTTACAACCGGCTCCTTCTACCACCACTTTGTTTAAAGAAGTTTTCCAGAAAGAAAAGAAGAACAAATTAAGACTACGATGTCTCGGAGCAATAATTAAATGGAGAAAACTACATGCCCGAGATCTAGATAATGTCTTGAAAATTAATCATCAAGAATATTATATGGGCGGAAACTATATTTCTCTGAGAGTTGATCAAAACCCTTCTTCAGAAGGTAGTGATCATCATTTCAGAGCTATTCTTCATCATATTCTCCAGATTATTTTCTATCCGAATGAAAATAAACCATTATTGTTGAACTATCGAAATTTGTTGTGCCAAATTACTTTCAA